>JAQGJF010000488.1 GCA_028290765.1 Tardiphaga sp. | reverse complement strand
ATGAAGACGCTGCCGAAGGTGGCGACCGAGATGGCGCTGCACGTGCTCGCCTACAACCTCACGCGCGTGATGAACATCGTCGGTATCAAACCGCTCCTCGCGGCGATCCGGGCTTGAGGAGCGTGTACCGTTGTGCGCGCCGTGTGACCGTTCAGGTCGTTCGTGGCGCGAGGTTGCGCCCGGATTGACTCCTGAATCGATACAGCAAAAATAGGCTCAGACGATCGCGTCGACGTCGATCATGCCCGGCTGCATGCAGTTTTTGAGGGAAGGAAGACGTTTTCACACGGCCTGGGTCAATACCTATATCGGTGTTCGCGACACCAGCCCGCTGCTCGCCCGGGCCGCGGAGAGCCTCGGCGCCAGCGGATGGCGCAACCTCGTCTTCGTGGTGCTTCCCGCCGCGCTACCGCTGATTCTCGCCGGCCTGCGCGTGAGTTTGTCGGTGGCGCTGGTGGTGCTCGTTGCGGCTGAGCTCGCGGGCGCGCTGTTTGGCGTCGGCTATCTGATTCAGGTCTCTCAGCAGGTATTCCGGGTCGACCATATGTTTGTCGGTCTTATCGCTCTCGGGTTACTTGGGTTTACGGCGGATTTCCTGTTTGAACGGTTCGTCCGATTCTTTTTCCCCTGGTACGGAGCCGAACGAGGCGCGCGCGTCCCGCGCCGGAGTGGCGATTAATGGATCTCCGCGTCTGGTTACTCCATGGGTCGCGTCGTCAGCGAGCCTCTTCACCGTAACTCAAATCGCAATATTTTGCCGGATCATTCAACTGCTTCGCGGGATGGCCGTAACGGCTGCGCAGTTCGAGAACGCAGTTGAGCCGATCGGCGTCGATCGCCCCGCTGCGGAAAAAGCCGCGCACCGGATCGAGCAGTTCGGCGTAGCTGGCCTCGGCGACCGCCGGCGGCATCTGCGGAAGATTCCGGCGCAGGATGGCGATCGCCTCGCCGCGGTTGGCGGGGTCGTAGAGCCAGGCGATCGATTGTTGGTAGCCGCGAATATAGCCGACGATCTTCGACCGGTTTTGCCGCGCCCATGGCCGGCGCGCGGCGGCGACGTTGCCCTGATAGGGACCGATCACGTCCGTGGCCTTCACCAGCTCGGCGAATCCGTCGTTTGTCGCGACGATGTTGTAGGGGGCGGACAGCAGCGTGCCGGCATGACGGCCTTCGCGCAAGGCATTCCAGCGCTGCACCATGCCGCCGGCGCGATCGAGCTCGTAGTCGGCCCTGTCCTTGTCGAGGCCGTTTTTGCGCAGGATCTCGTAGAGCACGAACGCGTAGCCGGTGGTCAGCGCGTCGACCGAGAGGGTTTTTTCCTTGAGGTCCGAGATAGTCTTGATATCCGGCGATGTGACCAGGCTGAGAAAGCCGCTGTCGCTGGCCATGAAGGCCATGAAGTCGGGCTGCGGACCGATCGGGGCCTCGCCCTGTCCTTCGACATAGGCCACGATGTTGTCGACCGCGGTCATCGCGATGTCGAATTTGCCCGCCGCAAAATCCGACATCTGGGTAACCGAATTGGGCGTGCCTTGCACCTCCACGGCGATGCCGTACCGCGCGAAGAAGCCCTGGTCTCGTCCGACATAGAGGCCCCAGTTAAAGCCGCCCGGAAAGACGTTGACGGTAACGACCGGCAGATCGTTTGCCTGATTTGGCATCGGCGGCTCGCTAATGTTGTTGCTGACGCGGGGTTTCACGCGGTCCGTCTGGCCATCTGATCCGGCCGCAGCGCCAGGGAGACGATCGCGCCCAGGGCGCAAAGCAGCACCAACTGGACGTTGCCCGCCACCGTCCAGCCGGCAAGGCCGACGATCCAGCCGATGACGTAACCCGCAACGGTCGCGGAGCCATAGAGGCTGGTCACGAAAAGGCCGGAGGCACGGCCGGCCAGGTCCGCCGTGACCGATTTCACGTGGCAGGCGGCGAGGTTGACGAAGATCGTGCCGCTGAACACCACGCCCAGCGCCAGCGAAAACGTGGCCTGCGCCGCGAAGTAGGTCGGGCCGTTGAACAGCAGCGCCGCGACCAGACTGGCGAGCAGGAAGCTCAAGCCGAGAATCAGGCGCGGCGAGAAGCGATCGCCCAGCCATCCCGAGAAGACGGATACCAGAACGCCAAGTCCGTAGATGCTCATCACGCGTCCGGCATCGGCCGGCGCGTAGTGCAGCTGTTCGCGGAGGAAGGTCGGATACATGCCGAGATAGCCGTAGAGCGCGAGGCCGAAGATGATGCTCAACAATGCCAGCACGCAGCTGTTGCGATTTCGCAGCGTCGGCGCCCCGCCGGCGGCCAACGCGGCGTCCGGCTGTTTTGAGCTGTTGGTTTCGCTCAGTTGCGGCCGCACCAAAGCGGCGATCAACACCATCATCACAAAGCCGATCGCACCGAACACGATCATCGGCGCCCGCCATGTTCCGTGGCCGACCAGCAACGCGGCCCCCAAAGCCGGTCCGATGGCGGCTCCGCCTGCATAGGCGTAATTCAGGATGCCGACTCCGGCGGCGCGATAGCGCGAGAAATAGCTGGAAAATACCGCGAGCAGTGCCGTGAGCTGCATCGCCTCGCCGACGCCGGTGATGGCGCGGTAGAACAGCATGTCGGCGAATCCGACCGCCAGCACGGTCACGATCGTCGCCGCGGAAAAAATGAAAATGCCGACCTGGATCACCGTCTTGCGGGCGTATCGCGACATCAGATAGCCGGTCGGCAGTCCCGCCAGCGCCATCCCCAAGGTGAAGATCGTCGACATCAGCCCGGCCTGCGGCAGCGCAAAACCGTATTCCCGTCTCACATCGGTCAGCATCAGCGGGAAGAGCGTGCGATCCATCGCATTGATGCAGTAGGAGCAGATCAGGACGACGATCCCGGCAATAGCGACAGCCGTGCCGGAGATGCGCGGTGTCTCGGCGAGGCTTGCCTGTGCTGCTGCCTGGTTCATGCGTCGTTCTCCCCGTAAGACCTGCACTGTTTTTCAGGCCAGCCCCGGAATCGGATGGGTCGCCATTGACCCGTCTGATGGAATTCAATGTATACAATGTTGTCTTGTCAAGGCTAGAATGTATACACTTCGATCAGCCCTATGCTGGCGATTGCATCAGCGACGCCGATATCGAACGGATGCGCATGGCCAAAAGCTCCGAAACAAACCAGACCGATCCGATAGCTGAACGCGACGGGGATGACGCCACGGCGAACCCGACACGCGCCGCCTGGATC
>JAQGJF010000487.1 GCA_028290765.1 Tardiphaga sp. | reverse complement strand
CTGGATGATGAGCGGGTTGCGCAAATCGGGCTTGTCGGTGCCGTATGTGCGCAGAGCTTCCGCGACCGGAATCCGCGGCCATTTCCTGGTGACGGGCTTGCCCTTGGCGAACTCCTCGAACACGCCCGTGATCACCGGCTCCATCGCGGCGAACACGTCGTCCTGGGTTACAAAACTCATCTCGACGTCGAGCTGGTAGAACTCGCCGGGCAAGCGGTCGGCGCGCGGATCCTCGTCGCGGAAACACGGCGCGATCTGGAAATAGCGGTCGAAGCCCGACATCATCAGGAGCTGCTTGTACTGCTGCGGCGCCTGCGGCAGCGCGTAGAACTTGCCGGGATGAATCCGCGACGGCACCAGGAAATCGCGCGCGCCTTCCGGCGACGAGGCCGTCAGGATCGGGGTCTGGAATTCGAAGAATCCCTGTTCCTTCATCCGCTTGCGCATCGAATCGACGATCGCGCCGCGGGTCATGATGTTCTGGTGCAGCTTCTCGCGACGCAGGTCGAGGAAACGGTACTTAAGCCTGATGTCTTCAGGATATTCCTGCTCGCCGAACACCGGCAGCGGCAATTCGCCGGCCGGGCCCAGCACTTCGATCTCGGCGATGAACAGCTCGACCGCGCCGGTCGGCAATTCGGGATTGTCGGTGCCGTCCGGGCGCCGCCGCACCTTGCCGTCGATCCGCACCACCCATTCCGATCGCAGTTTCTCGGCATCCTTGAAGGCGCCGGAATCCGGATCGACGACGCATTGCGTCAGGCCGTAATGGTCGCGCAGGTCGATGAACAGCAGCCCGCCGTGATCGCGGATACGGTGGCACCAGCCCGACAGGCGGACGGTCTGGTCGATATCGCTCTCGCGGAGCGCGCCGCAGGTATGGGACCGGTAGCGGTGCATGGACATCCTGGAAGTGGGTCAGAGGTGGAATCAAGGGGTTCCGCGGCGATCCGCGGCGCGTCAGGGTTTACCCGAGCCGAACCGGCGCGGCAACCGGATGAAGCCCGGGTCCAAGCTTTCGGAAAACGGCAAAGGCCGGTAAAAGCGACGGAAAAACAACGCTCCCTTGCGCCCTTCGCACCCTCCACCGGATTGCCTAATCCGGGCACATGCCTATCTTGGGTTCATGACGGTGCATTTCCCCTTCCAAAACACCTATACCGCGCTGCCTCCGGGCTTTTTTGCCCGGGTGGCGCCGACCCCGGTGAAACAGCCGCGGCTGATCAAGCTCAACCGGCCGCTCGCGCTGCGTCTCGGCCTCGATCCGGACCGGCTCAGCAGCCCCGAGGGCGTCGAGGTCCTGGCCGGCAAACGCATTCCCGACGGCGCCGACCCGATCGCGATGGCCTATGCCGGCCACCAGTTCGGTCACTTCGTGCCGCAGCTCGGCGACGGCCGCGCCATCCTGCTCGGCGAGGTGAACGACGGCGATGGCGTCCGCCGCGACATCCAGCTGAAGGGATCGGGCCCGACGCCGTTTTCGCGCCGGGGCGATGGCCGCGCCGCGCTCGGTCCGGTGCTGCGCGAATATATCGTGAGCGAGGCGATGGCGGCGCTGGGCATTCCCACCACGCGATCGCTTGCCGCCGTCCTGACCGGCGAGAGCGTGGTGCGGGAGACGCTGCTGCCCGGAGCGGTCCTGACCCGCGTCGCCGCCAGCCACATCCGCGTCGGCACCTTCCAGTTTTTCGCGGCGCGCAACGACACCGAGGGCGTACGGCGCCTGGCCGATCACGTCATCGCCCGGCATTATCCCGAGCTGGCCGATGCCGACCGCCCCTATCACGCGCTGCTGGAAGCCGTCATCGCCCGACAGGCCGGGCTGGTCGCACGCTGGCTGCTGATCGGCTTCATCCACGGCGTCATGAACACCGACAATACCTCTGTTTCGGGCGAGACCATCGATTACGGTCCGTGCGCGTTCATGGACCATTACGATCCGGCGATGGTGTTCAGCTCGATCGACGAGCAAGGCCGCTACGCCTATGCCAACCAGCCGCGGATCGCGCTCTGGAACCTGACGCGGCTGGCCGAATGCCTGTTGCCTCTGCTCGCCGGGCAGCAGGACCAGGCTATCGCCGACGCGCAAGCGGCGCTCGGCGGTTTTGCGGAAGCGTTCACCACCGCCTATCAGGGCGGACTGCGCGCCAAGCTCGGCCTGTTCAGCGAACGCGACGGCGATCAGGCGCTGGCTCAGGACCTGCTCGACGCCATGGCCAAGAACCAGGCCGACTTCACCTTGACGTTCAGGCGCTTGAGCGAGGCGGCGCAGGATCCGGTCGAAGATGCCGACGTCCGGAAATTATTCGCCGATCCGGCCGCCTATGACGAATGGGCCATGCGATGGCGGCAGCGGATCGGCGAGGAGCCGCAGGATGCCGCCGCGCGCCGAACCGCGATGCGGGCGGTCAATCCGGCCTTCATCCCACGCAATCACCGGATCGAGGCGGTCATCGAGGCCGCGGCCCATCGCGACGATTTCGCGCCGTTCGAAGAGCTTTTGACGGTGCTGTCGAAACCCTACGAGGACCAGCCGGCTAACGCCCCCTATGCCAGCCCGCCGGAACCGGACCAGCGTGTCCTGCGGACGTTTTGCGGGACTTAAACCAGGGCCGGCGAATAATGCTATGACTCCGCAAGGTGGCTAGGCTCGCCGGGATTCGCCGCCGGGCGGACCCGCAAGGCCTGAAATTTCGTCCCAAAACCCTTGACTCATAAGCGTTTTCGGCCGAACGGCTGTGCAGAAGCGTTATGGACCGTTCATGGAACTGATCACCACCACCCCCCAGCTCGCGGCCGTCTGTGCCCGCCTTGCGGTGCATCCCGTCATCACCGTCGATACCGAGTTTCTGCGCGAGACGACGTACTACCCCCTGCTCTGCGTGGTCCAGATGGCCAGCGCCGAGGATGCGGTCGTCGTCGACACCCTGGCGCCGGGCATCGACCTCAAGCCGTTCTTCGACCTGATGGCGAACGAGCAGGTGCTGAAGGTTTTCCACGCCGCCCGGCAGGACATCGAAATCGTCTGGCATCGCGCCGGGACCGTGCCGCATCCGATCTTCGATACCCAGGTCGCGGCCATGGTGCTCGGCTACGGCGATTCCATCGCTTACGACCAGTTGGTCGAGCGCATCACCGGGCATCGTCCGGACAAGACCCATCGCTTCACCGACTGGTCGCACCGGCCGCTGACCGAGGAACAGATTCATTACGCCGTCTCCGACGTCACCCATTTGCGCGACGTGTTCGCCGCCCTCGATGCCGATCTCAAGCAACGCGGACGCAGCGACTGGGTCAGCGAAGAGATGGAGGTTCTGACCTCGCCCAAGACCTACGATTTTCATCCCGAGCGCGCCTGGGAGCGGCTGAAGACGCGGGTCCGCAAGCCGAAGGAACTGGCCGTGCTGATGGAAGTCGCCGCCTGGCGCGAACAGGAGGCGCAGGGCCGCGATGTTCCGCGCAGCCGCGTGCTGAAGGACGACGCGGTCGGCGACATCGCCACCCATGCCCCGACCAGCCTGGAGCGGCTGGCGAGCCTGCGCTCGCTGCCCAAGGGGTTCGACCGTTCGAAATGGGGCGCCGATATCGTCGCGGCCGTGCAGCGCGGCCTGGCCCGCGATCCCCACACTTTGCCCAAGATCGAAAAGCCGCGCAGCAACAGCAACGGCGCCGCCATCGTCGAACTGCTCAAGGTGTTGCTGCGCATGACCTCCGAACGCCACGCGGTGGCGACCAAGGTGATCGCCACGGTGGACGACCTCGAACAGATCGCGGCGGATGACAATGCCGACGTCGGCGCGCTGCACGGCTGGCGGCGCGAATTGTTCGGCGAAGCGGCGCTCGCGCTCAAG
>JAQGJF010000044.1 GCA_028290765.1 Tardiphaga sp. | reverse complement strand
AGAGCGCCGCGCAGCCGGCTCCAGGGGAAGCCCTCATTCTGAGAGCCTGACTGAAAATGCGTCCATTGTTTTCGGGACCTTTTCCACTCGTCATGGCCGGGCTTGTCCCGGCCATCCACGTCTTCCTCGCGGCCAAGACGTGGATGCCCGGGACGAGCCCGGGCATGACGCTCTGGAAAGCCTCGATTACATTGACTGCATTATGAGTCAGGCTCTGAGGAGCGCGCTCTTGCGCGCGTCTCGTCCGCCTACGTTGCTTCGCAACTTCGGCGCGATGTATTGGCTTGCCGAGCCGAAGCCCACAGGGCGAAGGCTGGTTCGAGACGGCGCGGAAGAAGCGCCTCCTCCTCACCATGAGGTTTCCTTTGGAGGTCGCACCATCGAACTTGGCCGTTCGTTCAACGGGATGGCGCAGACGCCGCCGACGAAACGGTATGGCCGATCGGCCGGCCGAATTTTACGGATTTGACATCCACCTCGGGATTTGAGTATTTACCTAACCAGTTAATTTTAAATCAGGGTGGGAAACGCGCGTGGCTGGTCAGCGAAGCACCGACGGCGATCGTTTGATTGGATCGCCGACACCGTCCGGAATTGCGCGCCGCGCGGGTCCGGATCGGTCGGCGTTTGAGCCATCGCGATTCCTTGAACCGCAACTTCTGCAGGAGTATTCCCTATGACTACTCAACGCCTCGGCGTGATCATGAACGGTGTCACCGGCCGCATGGGGCTCAACCAGCATCTGGTTCGTTCCGTCGTTGCGATCCGCGACCAGGGCGGCGTCGTGCTCAAGAACGGCGATCGGGTGATGCCGGATCCTATTCTGGTCGGGCGCGATGCCGACAAGGTCGAGCGCCTTGCCAGGCAATACAACGTGCAGCGCTGGACCACCGATCTCGATCAGGCGCTGACCGAGAGCAGCGACACGGTGTTTTTCGACGCCGCAACCACCCAGGCGCGGCCATCGCTGCTGACCAGGGCGATCAATGCCGGCAAGCACGTCTATTGCGAGAAGCCGATCGCGACCAATCTCGACGAGGCGGTGGCGGTGCTCAAGCTCGCCAATGCCAAGGGCATCAAGCACGGCACTGTGCAGGACAAGCTGTTCCTGCCGGGCCTCAAGAAGCTCAAATTCCTGCGCGACTCCGGCTTCTTCGGCCGCGTGCTGTCGGTGCGCGGCGAGTTCGGCTACTGGGTGTTCGAGGGCGACTGGCAGGACGCGCAGCGCCCGTCATGGAATTACCGCACCGAGGACGGCGGCGGCATGATTCTCGACATGGTCTGCCATTGGCGTTACGTGCTGGACAATCTGTTCGGCGAGGTCGAGAGCATCTCCTGCCTCGGCACCACCGACATTCCCGAGCGCTGGGACGAAAAGAACCGGAAGTACAAGGCCACCGCCGACGATTCCGCCTATGCGACGTTCAGGCTTAAGGGCGGTGTCATCGCCCACATCAACATGTCCTGGGCGACGCGGGTCTACCGCGACGATCTCGTCACCTTCCAGGTCGACGGCACCCATGGCTCGGCGGTCGCCGGACTGACCGACTGCGTCATCCAGGCACGCCAGGCGACGCCGCGGCCGGTGTGGAATCCGGACGAGAAGCGCACCCATGATTTCTATGCCGACTGGCAGACAGTCCCTGAGAACACCGTCTACGACAACGGCTTCAAGGAGCAGTGGGAAATGTTCATCCGCCACGTCTGCGAGGACGCGCCGTATAAGTATACGCTGCTCGAAGGCGCCAAGGGCGTGCAGTTGGCCGAATGCGCGTTGCAAAGCTGGAAAGAACGACGCTGGATCGACGTATCTCCCATCAAGGGTTGAGGGACTGACCATGAACAAGCCTGTGTTGCCGAATTCATCGCTGTCGCTGCAATTGCCGCGTGCCGATCGCTCGATCGAGACCTATCGCCTGGCGGCGTCGCGGACGTTTCCGTCGAAACTCGAGGGCACGCTCAACCGGATCGCGTTCTCCGCCGCGCATGTGGTGGCCGATCCACTGGCGGAGGTCGATCCGTGGCTCACCGCGGCGGTCGACTGGGACCGGACCATCGCGTTCCGCGAGCACATTTGGGATCTCGGCCTCGGCGTCGCCGAAGCCATGGACACTGCGCAGCGCGGCATGGGACTGGACTGGCCGACGTCGCTGGAACTGATTCAGCGCTCGGTCAGGGCATCGAAGGCGAGAGGCAACGCGCTGGTGTTTTCCGGCGCCGGCACCGATCATCTCGCCCCGGAAGATGCCCGAACCCTCGACGATGTGATCCGCGCCTATGAAGAGCAGATCGCCGCGGTCGAGAAGGCCGGTGGGCGCATCATCCTGATGGCGTCGCGGGCGCTAGCCAAAATCGGCCGCGGCGCCGACGATTACGCCAAGGTCTATAATCGCGTGCTGTCACAGGTCTCCTCGCCCGTGATAATCCACTGGCTCGGCGACATGTTCGATCCGGCGCTGGCGAACTATTGGGGTACGCCCAACCTCGACACCGCGATGGATATCGCGGTCGGCATCATCAATGCTAACGCCGCCAAGGTCGATGGCGTAAAAGTGTCGCTGCTCGACAAGCAGCGCGAGATCGACATGCGCCGCCGCCTCGACAAGAACGTGCGCATGTATACCGGCGATGATTTCAATTACGCCGAACTGATCGCGGGCGACGACCAGGGTTTTTCCCACGCGCTGCTCGGCATTTTCGATGCCATCGCGCCGGCGGCATCCTATGCGCTGTCGCGGCTTGCGGTCGGCGACGATGCCGGTTTTCACGACGTGCTGGGCCCGACGGTGCCGCTCTCGCGCCATATCTTCAAGGCGCCGACGCGGTTCTACAAGACCGGCGTGGTGTTCATGGCCTACCTCAACGGCCATCAGGATCATTTTACGATGGTCGGCGGGCAGGAGAGCACCCGCTCCACGCTGCATCTCGCCGAATTGTTCCGGTTGGCCGACAAGGCCGGCCTGCTGATGAATCCCGAGCTAGCGACGGCGCGCATGAGGCTGGTGCTCGCGACGAGGGGCATCGAAAGCTAGCGATGCGCGATTTTTCCCACGACCATCGCTGGCTGTCGCTCAATACCGCGACCGTCCGCAGGCAGGGCGACCTTGCGCAGATCGTCGACGCCTGCGCGCGCCACGGCATCCACGCCATCTCGCCATGGCGCGACCAGGTCGCCACCGTCGGCCTCGATCGCGCGGTGCGGGCGGTGCGTGACGCCGGGCTCGAGCTGTCCGGCTATTGCCGCGGCGGCATGTTCACGTCAGACGCCGCGCATCGCCAGGAGGTGCGCGACGACAATCGCCGTTGTGTCGATGAAGCCAGAGCGCTCGGCGCGCCCTGCGTGGTGCTGGTGGTCGGTGGCTTGCCGCAGTATTCGCGGCCGGGCAGCGCCCCTTCAAAGGACATCGCGGCAGCGCGCGCCCAGGTCGACGACGCCCTTGCCGAGATGCTCGATTATGCCCGGCAAGCCAATATGCCGCTGGCGATCGAACCGCTGCATCCGGCCTATGCCGGTGACCGCGCCTGCGTCAACACGACCAAGCAGGCGCTCGACATCTGTGACCGGCTCGACCCGAAGCGCACCGGGATGCTCGGCGTCGCGCTCGACGTCTATCACATCTGGTGGGACCCGGAACTGATGCCGCAGATTGCCCGCACCGGCAAAGACCGGCTGTTGGCCTTTCATGTCTGCGACTGGCTGGTGCCGACCAAGGACATCCTCAACGACCGCGGCATGATGGGCGACGGCGTCATCGATATCAAATCGGTGCGTGCTGCGGTGGAGGCGCAGGGTTTTGCCGGCTATTCCGAAATCGAGATCTTCTCCACGGGGTGGTGGGAGAAGCCGATGGACGAGGTTTTGCAGACTTGCATCGACCGGCACCGCACGGTGGTGTGAATTACTGACCTCATCCTGAGCTCGACTTTGGCCAATTTTTTGAAGGGGCTCATCGACGGCGCGAGACGCTGAACATGGGGTCGCTTTCGACGATTTCATGAGCGCTGTCGAGCATGAGTTTCATGCGGCCAAG
>JAQGJF010000464.1 GCA_028290765.1 Tardiphaga sp. | reverse complement strand
TTGGGGGACAAGCCCGGGCATGACGATTGAAAATGTTACCCCAGGATCGCGCCCGCCGCCCGCTGACCGATCGCGGTGCCGCCGGAAAACTCGTCGTGCTTCTGCTTTTTCATGGCGACGAACGACGGATGCGCCCGCAAGGTGTCGAGCGCTGCGGTCTCAGTGGCATCGAGCGACGGGTTTTCGAAGGCGCGGACGTTGTCGCGAAAATGCTCCGCCGTATCGGCGCCGATGATCACGCTGTGCAATCCCGGCCGCGATGCCAGCCATTTCATCGCCGCGCGCGCCAACAGCGCATCGTCCTCGATCCCCGCTTCATGGCCGAGCCGGAACAGAACGCCCTTCAGGTAGGCCTCGCGCACCACCACGCGCATGCCGCATTCGGCGGCGAACGGAAATATCGCGCGCTCGGGCGTATCGTCCGCCACGTTGAAGTTGATGTTCAAACTCGCGAACGCGCCGCTCTTCATCATGGCCTGGTAGGTCGCCTCGCCCGAGAACGTATCGGCCGCGGCAAACAGAATGAGGCCCTCCTGCTGCAGGGCCTTCACATTCGCCGCGAGCTTTGCGACGAAATCCGCATCAGAATCGATCGCGGTGCGCAGGATGCCGAGATTGAGCAGTTCGAGCCGTTCCCGCTGCAGCACCTTCAGGATCCGCTGCACCTCGGCGCGCAGCAGGTTGAGATCGGTCATCTTGCGATTGCCGGGATCGTAGCTGTACGCCATCGCCTCGGGGCGAGTCTGGACATAGACCGGATAGGGCGGCGGCATTTCCTTCAAGTTACGGCCAAGCGCTTCCTTCTCGGCATCCAGCGTGACGTCGAAGAAATTGACGCCGATGTCGTAGGCCGCACGCAGCACCGCCTTGCGGCGCTCGCCGCCGAACCCCGGAAACGAGTGGCCGGGCGTGATCGCCTTGGCGAAATCCTCGTTGAAACCGCGCGAATTGCCGTTCGGCAGATATTCGTGGCCGCCGAGCGCGACCCGCGACAACCGCACATCGGTGCCCGAAACCTGATAGAACTCCATCCCTCCTCCATTTTATTATTGATCTGGTCTTGGCCTGGATCGGTTGCGCCCCAGTCATACAGAGCAGAAGCCACGAAGTCGACGCGCTTCGTAAGCCCGGCATGCCCGCTACGACAAGCCCGCTTACCGGACGGATGCAGGTCGCCGTCAAAGCCGAATGAACCCACGCGCATCCGAGCGCGACGAATTGGTGAAACCATTGCCGAGGAGTGTCCGATGTCGCCTTCCGCACTCCGCCTGCTGGCTGCCACCGGGTGTGTCGCCGCAGCCCTGTTCGGTCCCGGCCCGACCGCGTCGTTGGCGGCGGACGACCAGGGGACGGCCGAGGAGAGCGCTACGGCATGCATCGCCGATCTCGATTCCGGTTACTCCGACGACGCCGGCAAATACTTCTTCACGCTGAATTATCAGAACAATTGCGACAAGCCGATCAAGTGCACGATCGAGGCCTATATCACCAGCTTTCGCGGCCCGACCTCGGCCCACACCACCCTGAATTTTCCGGCCAAGGAGCAGACGCCGGCGCGCAAGAGCTATGCCATCAGGGTCAAGGCCATGAGCGGTACGGTGCAATCCGGCCGCGACTGCAGCTTTATCTGAGCCGGAGGCAAAGCCCGGCGAATTCCTGACCGGCAATCCCTTTCCGCCTCCTCTCCGGCCCCGCATCCACCGAACGGTTGATGCTTCGGCTGCCGCGTTGCAATATCATCCGCCCCCGGGACGAAGAGGCCGGCTTGATGATGTCTGAATCAGAACTGGTGTCCCTGCTCGTCGGCGATATCTACGACGCGGCGCTCGATCCGACGCTGTGGCGCGGCTTTCGCCGACACCCTCGACGGCCTGAGCGCCGCGATGTTTCTGGTGGATGCGGACGGGAACATCGTCCATGCCAACAGCAGCGGCTACGACCTGATCGGCGGCGGCAATATCCTGCATAGCGCCCACGGTGTCCTCACCCCGGTCGATCCGCAGGCCGCGAAAGCGCTGCGCGATGTGATCGCCGCGGCGAGCGGCGGCGATACCGCGGTCGGGACCGGCGGCATCGCGGTGGCATTGTCGACGTCGCCGGATCGGCGCTGGCTGGCGCATGTCCTGCCGCTGACCTCCGGCGCGCGGCGACGCGCTGGAATCACCTACGCCGCCGTGGCGGCGGTGTTCGTGCGCAAGGCCTCGCTGGATACCCCGTCGCTGATGGAGACCATCGCCAAACTCTACAAGCTGACGCCGAGCGAATTGCGGGTGTTCGCGGCAATCGTCGACGTCGGTGGTGTCTGCGCGGTGGCCGAAACGCTCGGCATCGCCGAGGCCACCGTCAAAACCCATCTGCAGCACCTGTTCGAGAAAACCGGCATGCGGCGGCAGACCGACCTCGTGAAGATGGTCGCGGGCCACGCCAATCCCCTGCGCGCATGAGCGGCAACCGATTCCAGCGCGAGAAAAACATCCTGGTGCCCTGATCTGGCAGCATTCTTGCTTGTTGTCAGCGAGCCTGCCCCGGGGAGACCAAGATGAAAATACTCGCGATCGTTGTTGTCCTGCTGACATCGCCGGCCTTCGCGCAGAGCAAGCCGACCAGCCATCGCGCCGACCCCTGCGCGCCGATCGGCCAGACCGCGGACGGCAGACTGGTCTATTCGATGTCGTGCAAGAACCTGCCGGTGCCGCCGGCACCAAGGGCCGACAGCGCTGCTGCACCGGCCGAGGCCGCCGCTGCCGAGCCACCACCGGAAGAAGACAAAGGCGGACTGTTCAAGTTTCCGCTGCCCGGCGTGATCAAACCGACCTACGACCAGCGGCCCACCGGCGCCGCGGTGCAGGTCCGATAAGCGGATAGCCCTCGCGGCGATCGCGGTGGCGTGCCATCACCGCGCGCCGAACCGGGTCTCGCCGAACAGCGCCTTTTGCGATGACGGCTGCGAGCGCCAGTATTGCGGCGACGCGCTGACGGTGCCGCCAAGTTCGGCGGCGGCGTGCCAGGCCCAACGCGGGTCGTAAAGGATGCCGCGCGCCAGCGCCACCATGTCGGCCTGGCCGGAGGCGACGATGTCCTCGGCCTGCCTGGCTTCGGTGATCAGGCCGACCGCAATGGTGGGAAGACCCGTCGCCTTCTTCACGGCCGCCGCGAACGGCACCTGGTAGCCCGGCCCGAGCGTGATCTTCTGCAGCGGCGACACGCCGCCCGAGGAGACGTCGATCCAGTCGACGCCGCGCTTTTTCAATTCATTGACGAAGACGATGGTCTGCTCGAGATCCCAGCCGCCATCGACCCAGTCGGTCGCGGAAACCCGCACGCCGACCGGTTTGTCATCCGGCACCGCGGCGCGGACCGCATCGAACACTTCGAGCGGAAACCGCATCCGGTTTTCCAGCGTGCCGCCATAATTGTCGGTGCGCCGGTTGGCGATCGGCGACAGGAACTGATGCAACAGATAGCCATGCGCGGCATGGATCTCGAACGCGTCGATGCCGAGCCTCACGGCACGCTTCGCCGTTGCCGCAAAGGCCTCGCGGATGCGCTGCAGCCCGGCGCCGTCGATGGCGCGCGGCGCCGCCTCGGTCTCCTTGTGCGGCAAAGCGGAGGGCGCATCCGCCACCCAGCCGCCGTCGGCGAGCGGAATCTGCTGGCCGCCATTCCATGGCTCGCGGCTCGATGCCTTGCGGCCGGCATGCGCCAGCTGCATCGTCACCGCGACTTTCGCATGCTTGCGGATTGCCGCCAGCACCGGTTTCAGCGCCGCCTCGGTGGCATCGTCATACAGGCCGAGGTCGCCCGGGGTGATGCGGCCGATAGCTTCCACCGCCGTCGCCTCGATGCACAGCATGCTGGCGCCGGACAGCGCCAATGATCCCAGATGCATCATGTGCCATTCATTGGCCTGGCCGTCCTGCGAGGAATATTGGCACATCGGCGAGACGACGACGCGGTTGGGCAGGGTCACGCCGCGCAGCGCGATCGAGGAAAACAGGGCGCTCATGGGGTCTTTCGGGAGTGAGAGGGGTTTTTGTGCGCGTCAGCGCAACACGGTGGAAAACAGAACCTGTGCGAGGCAATCGACCGGGTCCGGGCTGCGCTGGGCCTTCGCCAGGAGGTTGGCACCCTGCAGCGAAGAGACCACAAAGCCCGCGACGTCATCGCATTTGAAATCCGCGGGTAATTCGCCGGCCTCTACCGCGGCCTTCAGGCAATCGGCGACGGCTTGCTGGACTTCGGCGAAGATCTCGACCAGCCGCTGCCGGATCAGTTCGCTGTGGTCGCAGGCCTCGGCGGTGAAATTTCCGAACAGGCAGCCGTTGCGCATGCGGTCCTTGGCGAGATGGGCCCGGGTACCCTCGATGTAATCGCGCAGCCGCTGCAGCGGCGCCAGTTCGGCGTTGTGCAGGGTCTGGTGCATCAGCTCGCGCGCGCTGGCGAAATACAGGTCGATAATCTCCAGCCCGAAGGCTTCCTTCGAGGTGAAGTGATTGGTGAAGGAGCCCTGCGGCACGCCCGCCGCCTCGACGATGTCGCGCACGCTGGCGCCGGCATAGCCGCGCGCATGCACCACCCGAAGTCCTTCGGTCAGGATCTTTTCACGGTTCGACGGCTTCGCCATCGTCCTGATATGGACGGACATATTTTGTTGTCAAGGGCACGGATCGGTCGCCGAAGGGTGGAGACTTGGGTACCATGCGGCATCCAATGCCCATAAACCGGGTTGTCCTGGGATGAACGGCTTCCGTCCTGTGATCGACTGGCTGATCGATGGCGCGCCGTCGGACGCCCGTTCGGAGGACGTGCTCGCGACCCTGTGCCAGCGGCTGGTTTCATGCGGCATGCCGCTGTGGCGGGTCGCGGTGTTCGTCACCACGCTGCATCCGGACGTGATGGGCCGGCGGTTTCTGTGGACCGCGGAAACCGGGGTCACGACATCGGAAGCGCTGTTCGACGTGGTGGAAACCGACGAGTATCGCGGCAGTCCGTTCGCCATCGTCTACGACAGCCGCGAGCCGGTCCGCCACCGCTTCGCGGTCGATGGCTGTCCCGATATTGCGGTGCTGCGCGAGCTCGAGGCCGACGGCGCCACCGACTATGTGGCGTTCCCGCTGCGGTTCAGCGACGGCACCACCCATGTCGCGACCTGGTCAACCCGGCAGCCGTCGGGCTTCACGCCGGAGCAGTTCGCCGCGCTCGAAGCCGTGATCGCGCCACTGGCACGGGTTGCGGAGATCCGGGCGCTGCGACGCACCGCCGGCAACCTGATCGAGACCTATGTCGGCCATCAGACCGGCGAGCGCATTCTCGCCGGCAAGATCCGGCGCGGCCATGTCGAGACCATGCGCGCCGCGATCTGGCTGTCCGACATGCGCGGGTTTACCTCGCTCGCCGAGCGGCTGCCGCCGCAGGCGCTGGTCGATCTCCTCAATCGGTATTTCGACTGCCAGGTGCCGGTGATCGCCGAACACGGCGGCGAAGTGCTCAAATTCATGGGCGATGGATTGCTGGCGATCTTCCCCTTGGCCGCCGACGAAAGCGACATCGCCCTGGTATGCGCCAGCGCCCTCACCAGCGCGCGCAAGGCCGGCGCGCGGGTGGCCGAACTCTCGAACCGTCGGGCGGCGGCGGATGAGAGCGCGGTCCGCTTCGGACTCGCCCTGCATGTCGGCCAGGTGATGTACGGCAATATCGGCGGCGGCAGCCGGCTCGACTTCACCTGCATCGGGCCCGCGGTCAACCTGGCGGCCCGGCTGGAGAAACTGGCGGCCAGACTGGGGCGGACAATCATCGCTTCCGCGGAATTCGCGGCGCAATTGCCGGAACAGTTCACAACGGTAGGTGATTTCTCGGTCGCGGGCTTTGCTGCCGCCCATACCGTATTCGGCCTTCCGGAGGAGGTCCCCGTTTTACAGAACGGCTGAGCCCATGCATCGATCCTGCAGCGGGATGACGCATCTTCGAAACGTCATCCCGCTCTAACTTATTGTTTGAGCATGATCTCATCCGAAACCGGCACCCACCCTCGGGTCAAGCCCGAGGGCATGCTTTTCGGGATCATGCTCTGGTCTATTTGATTCCGACCGCCTTGATCACCGTGAGATTGGCGGCGGTTTCGCGGACCACGAGCTCGTCCATTTCCGCGGGCGTCATCGGCAAGGCTTCGACGCCGAGCTGTTGCAGGCTGCGCTGCATGTCAGGGCTATTCAGCACCTTGATTCCCGCGGCATGAAACTTCTCGATGATGTCGCGCGGGGTTTTCGACGGCATGAAGACGCCGAACCAGATGGCGCTGTCGGCATCTTTCAGCCCGATCTCGCCGGGGGTCGGCACTTCAGGAAGATCAGCCACCCGCTTTGGCGTCGAGATCAGCAACGCGCGGACCTGGCCTTCGCGGATCAGCGGCAGCGCCGTCGCCAGCGGGCAGAAGTAGAAATCGATCCGTCCGCCGAGGATGTCGGCGATGACATCGGCGCCACCGCGATAGGGCACGTGGGTGGCCTCGATGCCGGCGGCGAGACGAAATTTTTCGGCGCTGATATGCACCGCGCTTCCGATGCCCACCGAACCGAAATTGATCGAGGCATCCTTCATTTTGGCGGCAGCGAGGAAGTCCTGCGCGGTTTTCCAGGGCCGCGACACCGGCACGATCATCACATTGGCGGCGGATCCAAGCATCAGAACCGACGACAGGTCCTTGGTGGCATCATAGGTCAGGTTGGTGAAGATCGCCGGCGCAATGGTCAGGGCCGATGAATGCGCCAGAATGCTGTAGCCGTCGGCATCGGCCTTCACCACCGCGGCGGTGCCGAGCGTACCGCCGGCGCCGGCGCGATTCTCGACGACGATGGGCTGGCCCAATTCAACCGCGAGACGCTCGAACACCAGGCGCGGCACCACGTCGGTGGCGCTGCCGGCACCAAAGGGAATGGTGGCCTTGATCAGTTTTGAGGGCCAGGAAGTGTCCGCGCGAACAGCGTCGAACTCCATTGCGAAAGACATCAGCGCAGCGGCTAAAACCCATAGCCTGCGAACCCATAACCTGCGAACCAATGGCCTGCGAACGAACTTGTTCATCGATGACTCCGGTCAGGGCCTTCGCGGATGACGAAGGTTTCATCGTTCCGGCCATTGGCTCTATCGATGCAAGAGTCGTTCCGCTTCTGTCGATGACTGCGGCCACCGGAGGCGCGCACGGATCGCATGGGTTGTCCTGAAAACCAAACACAACCACATTGAGCGATGAATTTTGGTCGCAATACCGGCTGGCGGCCCGCAGCTAAAAAGCTCCTTAACGATTCGTGGTTAAACATCGGTACCTCGGTAAGGCTCGCCATCGCTGTCGCCCGGAGACAAACCCACCGCCTCGGACCAAAGCCGCCCCAAAAAACGTCCCGCTTCCCGAAAAGCCCAAGGAATTTTCTCATGTCGCTGTTCAATCTCAGAATTCGCGGTCGCCTGTACGGGGGCTTCGGCACGCTCGTGCTGTTCGGGGTGGGGCTCGCCGGCTTCGCCGTTTGGCAGTTGTCGGCCATCGGTACCCAGGTCGATTCGATGACCATTCAGTCGACCAACACGATCCGGGCAAACGAGATTTCCGTCGAACTGCACGCCGTCCGCCGCGCCATACTGCGCTATACGTTCGACCAGGATGAGGCATCCATGGCCGAGGCGGACAAGCGGCTTTCAAATATCACCGACAAGATCGAAGCCGCGATCAAGGCAACCCGCGCCGAAGAACGGCGCGCGTTCTACGTTGACGTCCAGAAGGACGTCGCGGAGTTGAAGTCGAAGCGGATCGATCTTGGCGATGCCATGAAGCAAATGGTTGCCGGTCGCGAGGCGCTGCAGGCTGAAGGCGCCAAGGTCACGGCAGGCGCGCAAAAACTCGTCGCAGATCTGCGCAAGACCACTTTCGCCCAATCAGCAGGCGCCCTCGAAGCTGAAATTCTCACGGTCCAGCTCGCCAACTGGCGCTTCATGGCGTCCCGCGATCCGAAGGATATCGCGACTTTCAAGAACAGCATCAAGAAAGCGGCGCAGCAGATCACCGACCTCGAAAAATACGACCTGCCGCTGACGCTTTATGATGTGTTCGAACAGGTCAAAGCGGGGATGACAACCTATGCCGCCGCTTTCGACAAGGCATCGACGAATCTGCTGCTGGCCAACGATATCTACGCCAAGAACGTGACTCCGCTGATCGTTGCCGCCACCGGCAAGATGGAAACCTTGACGAACTCCATCCAGCAGGCCTTCACCAAGACCACCGCCGACACCAATGAACGGATCGCCAGCACGACGACCATGCAGGAAGTCGTCGCCGGCGCCGCCACCATTCTCGGTCTCCTGATCGCCTTCCTGATCGCCCGCGGCATCATCGGCCCGCTTTCCGGCCTGACCGCCGGGATGAAGGAACGGGCCGACGGCAATTTCGGCGTGGTGCGTCCGGGACTCGAGCGCAAGGACGAAGTCGGCGACATGGCGCAGGCGGTCGAGACCTTCAAGGTCAAGGCCGAGCAGAAGGCGCGCGCCGAGGCCGAAGCCAAGATGACGCAGGACCAACTGGCCGCCGAGCAGCGCAAGCGCGACATGATCAAGCTTGCCGACGACTTCGAAGGCGCGGTCGGCGAAATCATCGAAACCGTGTCCTCGGCCTCGACCGAGCTCGAGGCGTCCGCCAGCACGCTGACCTCGAGCGCCGAGCGCTCGCAGGAACTGACGACCATGGTGGCCACGGCTTCCGAAGTGGCCTCGACCAATGTGCAGTCGGTGGCGTCCGCGACCGAGGAAATGGCCTCGTCGATCACCGAGATCAGCCGCCAGGTCCAGACCTCCGCCGGTATCGCCAACGAGGCGGTGACGCAGGCGCGCAAGACCAACAATCGCGTCGCCGAACTGGCGCAGGCGGCGAGCCGGATCGGCGACGTCGTCGAGTTGATCAACACCATCGCCGGGCAGACCAATCTGCTGGCGCTCAACGCCACCATCGAGGCGGCCCGCGCCGGCGAAGCCGGCCGCGGCTTTGCCGTGGTCGCCTCCGAGGTCAAAGCATTGGCCGAACAGACCGCGAAGGCGACCGGCGAAATCAGCCAGCAGATCACCGGCATCCAGGCGGCAACGCAGGATTCGGTCGCCGCCATCAAGGAGATCGGCGATACCATCGGCAAGATGTCCGAGATCGCTTCGACCATTGCCTCGGCGGTGGAAGAACAGGGCGCAGCGACGCAGGAAATTTCCCGCAACGTACAGCAGGCGGCGCAGGGCACCCAGCAGGTGAGTTCGAACATCACCGATGTGCAGCGCGGCGCCTCTGAGACCGGAACGGCCTCTTCGCAAGTGCTCTCCGCGGCGCAGTCGCTGTCGCGCGACAGCGACCGGCTCAAGCGCGAAGTCGGCAAGTTCCTCAACACCGTGCGGGCGGCCTGATCGCGGGCGGCCGCCTCCCTTGCGGGTGGAGCAGTCAGCGCGCCAGGTTTTTGGAATATACGCGCCAACGAATCGTCCCTGCGAACGCGAACGCAGGGACGACCGCCGCGAGCCTGGACTCGCCCGCGAGGGTTCCGGATTAGCCCTTCGCTAACCATCATTCCTAACACGACTTCCATTTGTGCATTGTATTCATGTCTCCGGCGGGGGAGACAATGCGAAGACTATTTTTTGAGCGCAGCGTTGCTACCAGCCGCGGCCAAATGACCCATCCAATCGACCTGAGCGATTCCAAATCCCCCGCTCGACGCGGCCCGATCCACAGACTCGTGCTGTGCGGCGCGGTGCTGATTGTCGCCATCGCGATCGGGACCACGACCATGGTCGGCAATTTCCGCGAGCGCGCGCTGAACAGCAGCGAACGCGAACTCGAAAACACCGTGTTGCTGCTGGCCCGCCACTTCGATCAACAGCTCGAAGACTTCGAAGTCGTTCAAAAGGACATTATCGCGCACATGCAGCTGACCGGGATCGTCACCGGCGGCGATTACCGAAACGCGATGTCCGACAACGCCACGCATCTGATGCTGAAAGCCAAGATCAGCGCGATGTCCTATGTCGGCGGCATCAACCTGTTCGATTCGGACGGCAGACTGATCAACTCGTCGGAAGCCTGGCCGCCGCCGCCCGTCAACGCCGCCGACCGGGCCTATTTCAGGAAGTTCAAATCGGACCCTCACTCGCCGCTGATCCTGGTCGAACCGTTTCACAGCCGTGTCACCGGCGCCTGGACCACCGTGCTTGCCCGCAAGCTGATCGGACCGGACGGCGAATTCCTCGGAGCCATCGGCAGGGGCATCGAGCCGGCTCATTTCGAAAAGTTCTTCGCATCGGTGGCGCTCGGAGACGACGCCGCCATCTCGATGTTTCATCGCGACGGCACCCTGCTCGCGCGTTACCCTCATGTCGACGACATGATCGGGCGGAATTTCGCATCAAGCCCGCTGTTCGAGCAGGTGCTGTCGAAGGCCGATCACGGGACGATGCGCATCAACAGTCCGGTCGATCGCCAGGAGCGGCTGGGCTCAGTGCGGGAACTGACCAATTTTCCGATCGTGATGATCGCAACGACGACCGTGGCGGCGGCGCTGGTCGATTGGCGGGAGCAGACCCGGTTTCTGATCGGCGTGGCCGGGCTTTCCGCATTTGTGATCGCGGTCATGCTGTTCCTCATCGTGCGGCAATTGTCGCGGCAACACCAGGCGACACAGCGACGCCTCAGCCTGGAAAAACAACGTCTCGATACCGCCATCAACAACATGACCCAGGGCCTGCTTCTGTTCGATTCGTCGCATCGTGTCGTGGTCTGCAACCGGCGCTATATTGAGATGTACGACTTGTCGCCGGACGTAGTGAAGCCGGGCTGCGCCTTTCGTGACGTCATCATGCACCGAAAACAGACAGGATCGTTCAAGGGCGACGTCGACGAATATTGCTCCAGCATCCTGCGCGACATGCCGCTGGGAAAACTTTCGATCATCGTGACCACGGACGGGCGTTCGATCCAGATCGCGAACCGGCCGCTGGCGGATGGCGGATGGGTGGCCACGCACGAGGACGTCACCGAACGCCGGCGCTCCGACGAGCGGATCGCTCATCTGGCGCATTACGATGCGTTGACCGACCTGCCCAATCGTACGCTGTTCCGCGAGAAGCTGGAGCAGGAGATCAAGCGAATCCATCGCGGCGAGCAACTGGCCGTGCTCTACATCGACATCGATGAATTCAAGAGCGTCAACGATTCGCTCGGACACCCGATCGGCGATGAACTGTTGAAGGCCGTTGCCACCCGCCTCGGCCGTTGCGTCAAGGAAACCGACGTCGTCGCCCGGCTCGGTGGCGACGAGTTCGCCATCGTCCAGACCGGGGTGGAGCACCCGACCGACGTCACCGACCTTGTGGCGCGAATCTACCAGGCGATCCGGGAACCCTATGAGTGCCTCGGCCACCAGGTCGCCGCCGACGCCAGTATCGGCATCGCGCTGGCGCCCGAGGACGGCACCGATCTCGACCAGCTGCTGAAGAACGCCGATCTGGCGATGTATGGCGCCAAGGCCGATGGACGCCGGACCTACCGCTTCTTCGAGCCGGAGATGGACGCGCGGGTGAAGGCGCGCCGCACATTGGAGCTGGATCTGCGTCAGGCAATCGTGAACGGAGGGCTCGAGCTGCACTATCAACCCCTCGTCAACGTCCGGGACAACAGGATCACCGGCTGCGAAGCGCTGCTGCGCTGGCGCCATCCCGAGCGCGGCCTGATCTCGCCCGCGGAATTCATTCCGGTTGCGGAAGAGACCGGCCTGATCAACCAGCTCGGCGAATGGGTCCTGGCCGCGGCCTGTGCCGAGGCCGCGACCTGGCCGGATCACATCAAGCTCGCAGTCAATGTCTCGCCGGTGCAGTTCAAGAGCCAGACCCTCGCATTGAAGGTCGCAGGCGCGCTGGCGGCGTCCGGGCTCCCCGCCAACCGGCTGGAGCTCGAGATTACCGAGGCCGTGCTGATTCGCGATGACGATGCCGCGCTTGCCACCCTGCATCAGCTTCGCGCGATCGGGGTGCGTATCGCGCTGGACGATTTCGGCACCGGCTATTCCTCGCTCAGCTATCTGCAACGCTTTCCGTTCGACAAGATCAAGGTTGACCGCTGCTTCATCGCCGATATCGCGGAACCCGGCGGATCGTCGCCGATCGTGCGGGCCGTGGTGAACATTGCCGCGGCGCGCAACATGACGACGACGGCGGAAGGCGTCGAAACCGAGCAGCAGCTGGACATGCTCCGGGCGCTGGGGTGCACCGAAATGCAGGGTTATCTGTTCAGCCCGGCAAGGCCGGCCGCGGAAATCAGGCGGCTGCTCCGCTCGCGCCACAAACGGGCGGCCGTTGCCTGAAGCGGCCGGATCTTGCGCGCCGCGCCGTCGGGCGTCAGGGTGCAGGGTAACATCGCACTTCCCGTCCGCCGGCCTCACAAATAGGTTGCGAATCGCTATGTTTACGGCACCGATGAAATCTTCCGCACCGCGGGAAACCTCTGTGATTATGGCAAAACGGGCATCCACTTTGCCGGAAAATACGCCGGGACAATTTCCGGTCGGCAGTCCACCGAACAACTAGGCATTCGAATTCAATTGCACGGCGATCGAACAGACCAGGTCGCACCTCACGCCAAAGGCGCTGCAATGAAACTGTCGACTCGCTTGGCGCTCGCCATGGTCGCGCTGGTGCTGCTGACAACGGCCGCCCTGGGCGTGCTGATCTATCGTAACATCGCCACGCTGATATTGCCTCGGGCATTGGACCGGGTGGAAACCCATGCGCGCCTGACCGCCCTGGTGCTGGAGGCTTCGCTGCGCGGCGCACGCGCCGATGCGATCGGGTTCCAGGCCGCCATCGGCGTCCATGATGTGATGATGGCCCGCCTTGAAAACCCCTCCACCACCTTGAGCGCGGCGGAAATCGAGTGGCGAAGGCGGCTCGGGCTTCGTTTCGCGGCCGAGCTTGCCGGAAAGCCGGATTATCTGCAGTTTCGCGTCATCGGCGTCGACGATGGTGGGCGCGAACTCGTGCGCGTCGATCGGTCGGGCCCGGGTGGCACGATCCGCATGGTGGACGATGCCGACCTGCAGCGCGAAGGCGACGAGGACT
>JAQGJF010000418.1 GCA_028290765.1 Tardiphaga sp. | reverse complement strand
GATGAAGGCCGACACCGTCGGACAGCCCTGCGCCAAGGCTTCGAAGATCAGCGCGGCATCGAAGCGCGTCAGTCCTGAACCGCCGACATCGTCGCGAATGTAGACGCCGCCGATGCCGAGCTTGGCTGCCTCGCGCATCACGTCGACCGGGAAGTGCTTCTCCTCATCCCAGCGGATCGCATGCGGCGCGATTTTTTCCGCGGCGAAATCCCGCGCCATGTCGCGAACCGCAATCTGATCCTCGTTGAGAGCGAATTGCATCTGCGGTCCGCGGCTAGGTTGGGATCACCCGCTCAATTCATGGTGGGGATCGAGAACTCCGCGCCTTCCTTCACGCCGGAGGGCCAGCGCGCCGTCACGGTCTTGGTCTTGGTGTAGAAGCGGATCGAATCCGGCCCGTGCTGGTTGAGATCGCCGAACCCGGATTTCTTCCAGCCGCCGAAGGTGTAATAGGCGATCGGCACCGGAATCGGCACGTTGATGCCGACCATGCCGACATTGACCTTGGCGGCGAAATCGCGCGCGGCGTCGCCGTCGCGGGTGAAGATCGCGACGCCGTTGCCGTAATCATGGTCCGACGGCAGCGCCAGCGCTTCCTTGTAGTCATGCGCGCGCACCACCGAGAGCACCGGCCCGAAGATTTCTTCCTTGTAGATCCGCATGTCCTTGGTGACGTTGTCGAACAGGCAGCCGCCCATGTAGAAGCCGTTTTCGTAGCCCTGCATCTTGAAGCTTCGCCCATCGACCGCGAGCGTGGCGCCTTCCTTGATGCCGATCTCGACATAGTTCCTGACGCGCTCAACCGCTTCTTTGGTGACCAGCGGGCCGTAATCGGCGGACGGATCGATCGAGGTGCCGATCTTCAGCGCCTCGACGCGCGGGATCAGCTTTTCCATCAGGCGGTCGGCGGTGGTCTTGCCGACCGGCACGGCGACCGAGACCGCCATGCAGCGCTCTCCGGCGGAGCCGTAGCCGGCACCGATCAGGGCGTCGACGGCTTGGTCCATGTCGGCATCCGGCATGATGATGGCGTGGTTCTTGGCGCCGCCGAAGCACTGGCAGCGTTTGCCGCTCGCCGCAGCGCGCTCATAGATGTATTGCGCGATCGGCGACGAGCCGACGAAGCCGACCGCCTTGATATCGGGATCGTCGAGGATGGCATCGACGGCTTCCTTGTCGCCGTTGACGACATTGAGGATGCCCGGCGGCAGCCCGGCCTCGATCATCAGTTGCGCCAGCATCATCGGCACGCCGGGATCGCGCTCCGATGGCTTGAGGATGAAGGCGTTGCCGCAGGCGATGGCCGGCGCGAACTTCCACATCGGGATCATCGCCGGAAAATTGAACGGCGTGATGCCGGCGACGACACCGAGCGACTGGCGCATCGAATAGATGTCGATGCCGGGTCCGGCGCCTTCGGTGTATTCGCCCTTCATCAGATGCGGAATGCCGCAGGCGAATTCGACCACCTCGAGACCGCGCTGAATGTCGCCCTGGGCGTCGGGAACGGTCTTGCCGTGCTCGCGTGCCAGCACGTCCGCGAGCTTGTCGTAATCGCGTTGCGCCAGCTCGAGGAACTTCATCATGATGCGGGCGCGCCGCTGCGGGTTGGTGGCTTCCCAGGCCGGCTGTGCGGCCTTGGCGTTCTCGACGGCGGCGCGCAACTCGGCCTTGGAGGCCAGCGCCACCTTGGCCTGAACGTCGCCGGTCATCGGTTCGAACACGTCCGCCGTGCGGCCCGACGCACCCTTGACCTCACGGCCGCCGATAAAGTGTCCGATTGAACGCATGTGTTCCTCCCAAGAAGCCGAATTTGGCGGCATCTTGCAGTCTTTGCACCATTTGGAAAGGGTTTCCGCGCGCAACCCGTTTGCGAAAATGCGGACACCGCAGCCCTCGCCCACAGGCATCCAGGGGGCGTTCGACCAAGGTCTATACGATGGCAGCCCGCCGCTTCAGTACCGGGCCGCAGTCGCGGTTTTCGCGGGCGGCTTCGCGACCGCTTTCGCAGTCGTTTTTCTGGCCGCGGGCTTCTTTTGGCCCGATTTCGCCGAACTGTCCCGATCCAGCGCGGCGTCACGCCCGGCGGCGAGAATTTCATCGGAAAACTCGCCGTTTCCGGCGACCCGCGCCAGCACCACCGTACCCATCATGGTCGCCAACGCGGCCAACGCCTGTTTGCGCGCGGCTTTGCGCGGGACATCCGGAATTTGCGCGGCAATCACATCGACCAACTGTTCCAGCTTGGCGGAGAAGGCCTTGCGGGTTTTCGGGCTTTCGCGGGCGATTTCCGCGCCCAGGGCCGGCACCGCACACCCATGGCCGGGATCGTCGCGGTGCACCGGCGAGAGGTAGGCGTCCACGATCGCACTCAGGCGCTTTTCCGGCGGCGTCTGCTCGCCGAGCCTGCGCCAGCGCTCGGTCGACCGGTCCATCGCATAGGCGAAAGCCTCCACCACCAGAGCTTCCCGCGAATCGAAATGCGCGTAAAACCCGCCATGGGTGAGACCGGCATCCTTCATCAGGTCGGCGACGCCGATGCCATGAGCGCCCTTTTCGCGAAGCCGCACCGAGGCCTTCTTCACGATCCGGGCGTGGGTCTCGAGCTTGTGTTCCCTGGAATATCGCATCGCCGATCCATCACATGTTTCACATCGTATAGCGCCAATCATCGCGCAAGGAAGCCATCTTGCCCGATATTATCGCGAACTCCCCGGGAGATTAGACCGCTGCCGCTATTGCCCCGGTCTTAGCGCCCGTTCCGCTGCCCTCGCCGACCATGGAAAACGTCGCGGTTGCGTGCACCGCCAGGTTGCCGGCGCCGTCGCGAACAAAACCCTCGGCGTAACTGGTTTGACGACCGAGCTTGATGACTTTCCCTTCGGCGCTGATGGTGCCGGATTGCACCGAGAGCGGCCGCAGGTAGGCCAACTTGAGATCGAGCGTGAGCGCGCCCTGTCCGGCCGGCAGCCGGGTCGAGATCGCGCAGCCGATGGCGGTGTCGAGCAATGCGGCGGCGGTGCCGCCATGCAGCAAGCCGACGGTATTTTCCAATCCCTCATGAGGTTCCAGTTCCATCACGATCAGGCCCGGCTCGGCGACCCGCATGCTGAAACCGATCAACCGCGCCATTGGTGGCGGCGGCAGGATCCCGTCGCGGATTGCGCGCA
>JAQGJF010000417.1 GCA_028290765.1 Tardiphaga sp. | reverse complement strand
AGATAGCGGAACGAACGGTCACCGAGATTCTCGACCGCCAGCAGCCTGGCGTCGACGAGCGGCACCGACAAGCCATCGGCATCGCCAGCCAGCCGCGCGCAATGTTCGGGACGGAACCCGATGCGGGTCGCGGTCGCGGGAGCCGGCCGTCCGAGCGACAGTTGATGCACGCCGCTGATGTCGATCATGTTCATCTTCGGCGTGCCGATGAAGCCGGCGACGAAAACGTTGGCCGGCGCGTCATACAGCTCGCGAGGGCTGCCGACCTGTTCGATCTTGCCCTTGCGCAGCACCACGATGCGGTCGGCCAGCGTCATCGCCTCGGTCTGGTCATGGGTGACGTAGACCGCGGTCGATTTCAGCAGCCTCTGCATCTGGGCGATTTCCAGCCGCAGGCGCACGCGAAGCTCGAGATCGAGATTGCTCAACGGCTCGTCATACAGGAACACTTTCGGCTCGCGGATCATCGCGCGCCCCATCGCCACCCGCTGGCGCTGGCCGCCGGAGAGCTGGCGCGGATAGCGGTCGAGCAGGGCGTCCAGCTCGAGCGTCGCGGCAATGCTGCGGACTTTGGCGTCGATCTCGGGACGCGGAACCGAAGCCATGCGCAGCGGAAACGCCAGATTGTTGCGAACCGTCTTGTGCGGATAGAGCGCGTAGTTCTGGAACACCATGGCGCAGCCACGCTGCGACGGCGGCGCGTCATTGACGATCTCGCCGTCGATCCGGATGTCGCCGGCGGATGTGCTCTCAAGGCCGGCGATCATCCGCAGGATGGTCGACTTGCCGCATCCCGACGGGCCCAGCAGCACGGTGAATTTCCCCGACGCGATATCGAGATCGAGGTCCGGAATCACGATGTGCGAGCCGAACTGTTTCCGGATCGATTGCAGCTGGATATTGGCCATAGCGTTCCACGTGCGGGTGTTGTGAGAGGCGAGCTACCGGGTGCCGCCGGGATCGATGTCCAGTTTCTTGCGCCGCGACAGCGCGGAGACGATGTTCTGTTCGGTCAAGTCCATCAGGATGTGCATCGCGCGCCGGGCGCCGTCGGGATTGCGCGCCCAGATTTCGTCGAGGATGGCGCGGTGATGCGGAAGGCTCTTGCGTGGCGCGCCTGGGTTGAGCGTCGAAAGATCGAACGACATCCGCAGCGCCGCTTCCACAGTGGCGCCGAACGCCACCAGGAAGTCGTTGCCGGTGGCGATCAGGATGCCGCGGTGGAAGCGCAGGTCCGGTTCGGAATAGGCGCGGCTGTCCATGCCGGCGGCGTCCATCTCGCGATAGGCCCGTTCGATCCGGGCGAGGTCGGCGTCGGAGCCGCGTTCCGCGCAGATCGCGCAGGCTTCCGGCTCGACGATGCGGCGCACCTGCAGCAGTTGGTGCGCGAATTCCTCGGCCGGCCGCAAAGCCCAGGTCCATTCCAGCAGCTCCGCGTCGAGCATGTTCCAGTTCATGCGTTCGCGGACATGCGTGCCGGCCTTTTGACGTGCGGCGATCAGCCCCTTGGCCTTGAGGATCGACAGCGACTCGCGGATCGAGGTCCGGCTGACGTCGAATTGCGAGGCCAGTTCGATCTCGCGGGGCAGCGTCCAGCCTTCGTGCCAGACGCCAGTGACGATCAGTCGGGCGATTTCCCGGGCGACGTGGGTATTGGATTGGCGAAGGTCCTGGTCTTTCCGCAACGCGCAAACCCCGCTGTTGACTTATAATGTCTGCTTTATCGTCGATATCCGATGAAGATATCGCCGTTGAATGTCACTTTATGGCAGTATTTGCTTTTGACAAGCGATATTATGTCGGTCATATTTTCGGAAAAGGTGACAGGGGAGGCATGTCTTGAACAACCGCAAATCGATTTCTTCCGCATCGGCGATCAGCCGCCGCCAGCTTCTCGCAACCAGTGCAGCCGCCGCGGCAGCCACCGCGCTGCCGTTTCCGATGCCGGCGATCGCGCAAACCAAACCGTTCGCCGGCGTGACTCTGCACGGCGCGTCGTTCCAGCACCGGTTCTTCACGATCCTGCAGAACTACATCCCCGAATTCGAGGCGCAGACCGGCATGAAGGTCGATCTGCAGCTTTCGGCATTCCCGGTCTACAACCAGCAGGCCAATCTCGAATTGTCGTCCGGCGGCTCCGCCTATGACTTCGTCAACGTGACGTTCTTCCTTGCCGCACGCTGGGTGTCGGCCGGGCTGCTCAGCAATCTCGACGAATTCACCTCGGATCCGAACCTGACGCCGGCCGAATGGAATCCGAAGGACTTTGTCGACGGCGCGCAGGTGCCGTACCGTGACGCCAAGGGCGGCACCTACGGCTATTCCTGGGAAGGCGGCGCCATGGTGATGGGCCTGTCGCGCATGGACCTGATGGAGAAGAAAGGCCTGAAGATTCCGAAGACCTTTGCCGAGTTGAGCCAGGTCTGCAGCGAGATCAACGGCACCGACAACGTCAACGGCATCGTCAGCTTCCAGCTGCATCACTGGTGCCTGCCGCCCTACGTCCAGGGCTTTGGCGGCGGCATCTTCAAGAATCCGCCCACCGACATCATGCCGACGCTGAACACGCCGGAAGCGATCCAGGGCCTCGAATACTACGCCGGCCTCTTGAAGAACGCGCCGCGCGGCGTCCTCACCTATACCGAGGACCAGGCGCGCCAGTCGCTTCTGACCGGCCGCTCCAACATGTTCATCCACTCCAGTTCGTGGATCACGCCGATCCTTCTGTCCGACGAGAGCAAGGTCAAGGAAACCTCGCGCATCGTGCGGATGCCGGCGGGACCGGTGCATGACTATCCGGCATCGAACAGCCAGGGCATCGGCATCCCCAAGAACGCCAAGAACAAGAAGGCGGCGTGGGAATTCATCAAATGGGCGCTCAGCCCCGAGATATCGATGCGGCTGGTGAAGGAGCACGGCCACTCCTCGATCTGCCGGCGTTCCGTGATCGAGAGCGAGGAGTATCGCAAGCTCAAC
>JAQGJF010000412.1 GCA_028290765.1 Tardiphaga sp. | reverse complement strand
GACTGGCCAGGATTGAAACCGGCGAATTTGTTCGAAGCCCGCGACCTCGCACCGACCACCGATCTGCGCGCGGTGCTCAAGGGCGTGCTGCACGACCATCTCGGCCTGAGCGAACGCGCGCTGGCGGAACAGGTGTTTCCCGACAGCGCGATGGTGCGGCCGGTCAAGGGGCTGGTGGGGTAGGCTTGTAGGAGGCCGTAGCCCGGATGAGCGGAGCGATATCCGGGGCAGCGTAAATCCCGGATGTCGCTCCGCTCATCCGGGCTACGGGGATTGCGTCTACCCCAGCGTGATCTTGTCGATCTCCGCCATGTCCTCCGCGCTGAGCTTCCAGTCGATCGCCTTCACGTTCTGCTCGACCTGCTCGACGCGGGTGGCGCCGGCAATCACGCTGGAGACCTGCGGCCTTGCGGCCAGCCAGGAGAACGCCAGTTCGAGCATGGTGTGGCCGCGCGCCTTGGCGAAGGCTTCCAGTCTCTCGACGATGTCCTCGTTGCGCGGCGTCACGTAACGGTCGCGCAGCGCCGGCGCCTTGGCGAAGCGGGTGTCGGCCGGCGCCGCCGCGCCGCGCTGGTATTTGCCGGTCAAGAGCCCGCTGGCTAGCGGGAAGAACGGCAGCAGGCCGAGATTGTATTGCTGCGCCGCCGGCACCAGGTCCTTTTCGATGTCGCGCACCACCAGGCTGTACTCGTCCTGGCACGACACGAAACGGCCGACATTGATGCCGCGCGCGGTCCACTCGGCCTCGGCGAGGCGCCATGCCGGGAAATTCGAATTGCCGATGTAGCGGACCTTGCCCTGTTGCACGAGGTCCTCCAGCGCGCGCAAAGTTTCCTCGATCGGCGTCAGCGGATCGAAATCGTGCTGCTGGTAAAGGTCGATGTAGTCGGTCTTCAGTCGCTTCAGGCTGGCCTCGACCGCGGACATGATGTAGCGCCGCGACGCGCCCTGCTTGGTGCCGTCATCGCTCATCGGCTTGGAATATTTGGTCGCCAGCACGATATCCTTGCGGCGGTCGCCGAGCACCTCGCCCAGCACGGTCTCGGAGCCGCCCATGCCGGCATAGATGTCGGCGGTGTCGAACAGCGTGATGCCGAGGTCGATCGCCTTGTGGATCACCTTGCGCGAGGTCTCGAGGTCGGTGCGCTGGCCGAAATTATTGCAGCCGATACCGACCGCGGAGACACGCAGGCCGGAGCCGCCGAGATTGCGAATGAGCATGGATCAGTCCTGTGAGGATGGGTCGCGGAAGGGACCGCATTGTGACGCGCGCCCGCTACCGCCGCAAGCCATACCGCGTTCATGGCGGCTGTGCGCCGGGGTCAGGCCGGGTCGGGCAACCGCTGCGGCGGGATGAACGCCGGTGCGACGGACCGCCGGCCCCGGTCCTGGTCTTGGGGCGGGGCGCGCAGCGCCGCGGCCGTCATCCGCCGCACCGCCTTTTCCGCGTCGCGCGCGATCTGCTTGCGATCCGCGCTGATATCGCAGGCGACGGCATCGCCCCAGGTCACGGTGACGTCGACCGCGCCGGCCGACAGGACGCCGATGAAATGCGGCATCAGGTCGGCGTCGCCATACCATGCCACGCGTTCGCGCAACGCCCGCCCGATCGGCACGCCGCGGAAACCGACATAGGCGATCGACAAGGGCTGCACGGTGACCGCGCCATGCGTGGAGTCGCCGAGCGCATGATGGACCGCGCCGATCAGCGCCGAGCGAAACGGCAGCACGCGGGTGCCGTCGCTCGACGTGCCCTCCGCGAACAGCACCACCGCATCGCCGCCGAGCAGGCGCCCGGCGATCTCCTGCGTCGCGGCGCCGGTCTTCTGCCGCCGCTCGCGTTCGACGAAGATGGTACGCTGCAGTCTGGCGAGCCAGCCGAACACCGGCCAGCGCGCCACTTCGCTCTTGGCAATGAACACCGTCGGCGCCAGCGCCGTGATCACGCAGATATCGAGCCACGACACGTGATTGGACAGGATCAGCACCGGCGTTTGCCGGCTGCGCTGCCCGATCTCGCGAATGCACACGCCGATCATGGCGCAGAACAGGCGGTGATACAGCCGGGGAATCGTCCGCTGCAGCCGCAGGTCGAAGGCGATGCCGATCAACTGGAACGGCAGCAGCGCCAAGGTGAGCGCCACGAGCGCGATGACGGTGAAGGCGAAGCGGATCATGAGCGATGAACAGGCCGAAGGGGGTCGTCGCACTCTCTCGCAACGTGCTGGGCAAAAAAGTGCGGCCCCGGTCAGACGCGGCGACTGACGGGGACCGCTTGGGGCGCATGATCCGTGACGGGGGGCCTGATCAAACGCAGCGGCAACATAGGCCCGCACTGTAACACCGCCGTGACACCTGGACTTATCCACAGGCTGGGTCGGGCAGGCCTTGCCAAACGCTATTCCGCGGCTCGCAGGTGCCGGGCGAGGCCGCGATCTCCACCGCCGCGCAGCGAGAGATAATACTCCGCATCCGAGGGATGATCGGTATGACGAACGAGGTCGGTTACCGGCGTATAGCTCAGCATTCGTCCGCCGTCCGGCAGAGCGGTGCAGCTGAAGCGCAGCACCTGGCCGTTGGACAAATTGAGATTGATCGGTGTCGAATCGCCGGCGCGCACCATCTGCATGCGTTCGGCGACGAAGGCGCTCAGTTCTTCTTCCGGCATTTCATAAGCACCGGTATCGCGGCCATGATACATCAGCGCGATGAAAGGCGGCTTGCTGTTGGCCTTGGCGTCCGGGAGCGAAAAGGTGCTGCGGAAGGCGCGGTTGATGAATTCCGCGCGCGTATCGGAATCGAGCAGCACGACGCCGATGTCGATCTGGTCGAGCGCGGCCGCCAGCCGCTCGGCGGTGACGTGCCGTTCGCGTTGCCGAACCAGCGCATCGGACATCCGTTGCCGCAGCAGCCCGGTGATGATGGCGGCGCCGCCGGCGGCGATCGCCAGCATCGCCAACCGCGCGAGGTCGGCGGCGTCAAAATCCGGCGCCGCGCCGGGATCGGGCACGAACAGGGCGGTGAAGGCCACCGCCATGACCGCGCTGATCAGGCCGGGCACGATGCCGCTCAGAGCCGATGCGAAAGCGGCGATCGCAACAAACAGCGGCGCAAGGTAGGGAGCGACATGAAAGGCGGGCTGGAAATTGCCATCGACCGCGACGGCGAATAAAGCTGTCGCCATCGTGAGAGCCGGACCGGATATGGCGCGCCAGTCGAACTGCATGATGCATTCCTTCCCGCCCAGAGTAAGTGCGGTTCGACGACGGTTGGTTGCGTGTGCACCGTTGTTTTTCGCGCCAGCCTTAAAAACAGGGCAACCGGACCGGCCTGATTTTCGATCAATTTTCGCCAATTGATATCGACATCGACGGGAACCCGACGGCAAATTGCCGGTTGGCGCCTATATTGGTGGTTGGCGCCTATTCGGATCCCTTGCCTGAAAGAACATCCATGCTCGCTTTGCCGATCTCTCCGCTCGTTCTGCCGATTTTGATGTTGTTCGCCTCCAATGTTTTCATGACCTTCGCCTGGTACGGCCATCTCAAATTCAAGGAGAGCTCGCTGCCGCTCGTCATCATGGTGAGTTGGGGCATCGCGTTCTTCGAATACTGGCTGGCGGTCCCGGCCAACCGCTGGGGCAGCGCGGTCTATTCCGCGGCACAGCTCAAGACCATGCAGGAAGTGATCACGCTGATCGTGTTCGCCGGCTTTTCGATTTTGTATTTGAAGGAGCCGCTGGGCTGGAATCACGCAGTCGGGTTTGCGTTCATCGCCGCCGGCGCATTTTTCATCTTCCACAAATGGTAAAACGCCGCGATTCAGCGGACCTCTCCACGAGTCGTCCCTGCGAACGCAGGGACCCATAATCCCTGGCCTCGCAAGTGAAGGAAGGCCTCCGCCGCAATGCTTAAACGATAGTTCTCGCCGTATGGGTCCCTGCGTTCGCAGGGACGACTTGTTGATATGCGTCACAGCGCACCTCAATGCCCGGCGATCCGGCGGTAGTGCTCGGTGAGACCCCTGCCTGAATCATAGGAAATATCGGCGATGCGCCAGGCTTCCTTCTCGCGCACGGCGCGCACGTAACTTTCGCGAACCTCGCCGCGATAGCGGAGATCGACGCGCACCGTGGCCGGGCCTTCGTCGCGGCCGTCCATCTGGATGACTTTCTCGATCTTGATCGCCGCTTGCGGCAGCGCACCCCATCCGAAGAACGCATGCAGCAGCGGGCCGATCGGCTGGTTCGGCTTGTTGCGCCGGGGCGACTGCATCGACTTGCGCAAATGCCGCGAGAAATGCCTGTAAAACGCCTCGTCGTCGAGCGGCGTGTTGGCGGCCTGCAGCTCGGCCTGTCGTTGATAGACCCCTGCCACGAATTCGACGGCGCCGATGTCGCCGCACTCGGCGTGGCCGGTTCGCGCGATGGTCAGCAGCGCTGCCGCGCCGGTGAGGACGGAAATGAACTGGCGTCGGTTCATGCGGTTGGCCTGCCGGGGTCATGAACCTTGGTCGCGACCGGCGGTTCACCGGTTCAAGCCCGGGCAAGGTCACGTAGCAAAGTTACTTGGCCGCCGGCAGCACCCGCAAAATACGCCCCTCGGAACTGTCGGTCAGCAGCCACAGTGCGCCATCCGGTCCCTGGCGGACATCCCGAAT
>JAQGJF010000397.1 GCA_028290765.1 Tardiphaga sp. | reverse complement strand
GCGCGCGGGGAGAGGTGGCCATATGCAATCGCCCTGCCCCGGAGGGGGAGGGTCGGCGCGTGTCGCGCAAAGCGCGATGCGCGATGCGCGACGGGGTGGGGTGCGCAGCGGACGACACCAGGTCGATAGGGTGCAGATGAACAATCACCCCACCCCGACCACATCGGACGAATGTCCGATGTGGTCGACCCTCCCCCTCCCGGGGAGGGTAAGAGCAACCCCTCACTTATACTTCACATCCCGCTCCAACAGCTCGATCGAAATCCCCTGCGGCCCGCGGATGAAGCAGATCCGCACGCCCGGCCGCAGCGTGTGCGGCTCCCGGGTGAACACCACGCCCTTGGCCTTCAGCTGCGCCGCGACGGTGTCGATGTCCGTCACCGCCAGGCCAATATGGTCGAGGCCCTGATAGGGCGTCACCGGCGGCGGATTGACGCCGCTGTCGGCCGCCACCGGCGCCAGGAAGATATTGCCACCGCCGAGCCGCAGGTCTAATCGCGTCGGTGTTCGCACGATTTCCGCGCCCAGCTTATCGGCAAACCATTGCGCGGTGGCCTCTGGATCGGGGGTGCGAATGTGGACGTGGTCCCAGGTGACGTGCGGCGTGGTCATGTTGTGGTTCTCCCGGTTCGGCGTTGGTCCGCCTTGTTAGCATCGCGATGCGTCGATGCGAAGCGGGTCACGGCGCCCGTAAAAACGTGAATTCGGTGTCGTCATAGGCGCGGCGCTCGAGTTCTTCAAAACCTTCCGGCGCGGCGAAGCCGGCCGACTTCGCTTCCTCCACCACCAGCAGCGCGCCTGACGTGAGCCATTGACCGTCACGCAATGACGCCAGCGCCTTCTCGGCCAGTTTCATGCGATAGGGCGGATCGAGGAACACCAGCGAAAACGGCTCGACCGGGTGCGCCGGGCCGAGATTGGCGGCGTCGCGGCGGTAGACCTTGGTGACGCCGCCGAGCCCGAGCGCCTCGACATTGTTGCGCAGCAGCGCCCTCGCCTCGGCGCCGTTGTCGACGAACAGCGCGAACGAAGCGCCGCGCGACACCGCCTCGATGCCAAGCGCGCCGGTGCCGGCAAACAGATCGAGCACGCGGGCACCTTCGATCGGATCGTCGTAGGCGTGGATCAGGATGTTGAACAACGACTCGCGCAACCGGTCCGCCGTCGGACGAATGTCGTGCGACGACGGCGACGCCAGGTTGCGGCCCTTCAGCCGCCCGCCAACCACGCGCATGCGATCAGGCTCCGACCATGATCTTGCGGATCATGCTCACTCGTCCCTCGGCTTGATATCCCGCTTGCCGTGATAGCCGCGCTTCGGCCGCTTCGGCGGGCCGTAGCCGCCGGCCTCAAGCTCGTTGCGGGCGCGGGCTTCGTCGCTGCCGCTCCGCTGCACCAGCACGCGCCGGCCCTTGCGGTCTTCGACCACGCCGCGCTTCATCACCGGCTTCTTGGTCACCACCGGATCGTCGGCATCGCCCTTGCTGGCGACCTGGCGGGCGAAGTCGGCGCCCGAGGCGGCGGCGATCTTTTCGCCGAGCTGCTCGCGCAGCACGCGGGTTTTGACTTCCTCGACCTGGCCTTCCTCGAGCTCGCCGAGCTGGAACGGGCCGTAGGAGATTCGGATCAGCCGGTTCACCTCGAGGCCGAGATGCGCCAGCACGTTGCGGACTTCGCGGTTCTTGCCTTCGCGGATCGCGAACACCAGCCAGACATTGGCGCCCTGGTCGCGCTCCAGCGTGGCGTCGATCGAGCTGTATTTGACGCCGTCCACCTCGACGCCCTTCTTCAACTCGTCGAGCTGACCCTGCGTCACCTCGCCATGGGCGCGGACGCGATAGCGCCGCAGCCAGCCGGTGTCGGGCAATTCGAGCGTGCGTGCCAGGCCGCCGTCATTGGTCAAGAGCAGCAGGCCTTCGGTGTTGAAATCGAGCCGGCCGATGCTGATCAGCCGTGGCAGGCCTTCCGGCAGATTGTCGAACACCGTCGGCCGTCCTTCCGGATCGGCATGGGTGGTCATCAACCCGCGCGGCTTGTGGAACAGAAACAACCGGGTCCGTTCGGGCGCCGGCAACGGCTTGCCGTCGACGGTGATGACGTCGCGCACGGTGACGTCGAGCGCCGGCGAGTTGATCACGCGGCCGTTGACGGCGACGCGGCCCTGCACGATCCACTCCTCGGCGTCGCGGCGCGAACACAGCCCGGCGCGCGACACCACCTTGGCGATGCGTTCGCCGGGCTTCTTCGGCGCCGGCGGACGTGGCGGACGGCGCTCGTCCGGCTTGCGCTCGCGATAGGCGCCGCGACCGCCGAACGCCGGGCGCTTGGCGAAAATCTTGGTATCGTCCTCGCCGTCGCGGCGCGGACGCTCATTGGGCTCGGAGCGCGGATGCTCCTGCCAGTCGCTGCGCGGCGCGCGATCTTCGCGCGGGCGATCGAAACGCGGACGGTCGCTGCGCGCCTCGCGCGGACGGTCGAATTTGGGACGGTCCTCGCGGGGACGATCGAAGCGGGGACGATCTCCCTGCGGACGATCCTCGCGCGGGCGCGAAAACCGCGGGCGCTCGTCGCCACCTTCCTCGCGAGGTTTGTCAAAGCGCGGTTTGTCGAAACTGGGCTTGTCAAAATTGCGCGCGCCGTCGCGGGACGGGCGCGAATTGCGTCCGGCGTGATCCGGCGAGCTGGCGTCGCGTTTCTGCCATGGCTTCGACTCGCCGCGATCCTCACCACGATCCCGGCCGCGGTCGGGACGGCTGCCAAAATCCTTGCGCGGACCGCGATCGGGCGCGCCGCGGGAGAACTTCTTGTCGCCGAACTTCTTGGGTCCGCCGCTGTAAGGACGATCACCCTGGGGGCGATCGCCACGCGGCGCATAAGGCTTCTTGTCGCCGAACTTCTTCTCGGAGAAACGCGCCGCCGGGCGCGCATCGCCGCGGTCGCCACGGGGCGCGCGGTCGTCGCGGTTGAAGTTCGGACGATCGCCCCGCGGCGTATAGGGACGCTTGTCACCACCACCCTCGCGCGCGGTGTAAGGCCGCTTCTCTCCGCCACCGTCGCGCGGCCGAAAATCCTTGCGCGGCCCGCGATCCGGACGATCGCCGCCACCGCTGCGCGCCGGACGATCTTCGCGGTTGAAGCGGGCAGGACGCGGAGCGTCGTCTCTATCACGCCGCGGAGCGTCGTCCCTATCACGGCGCGGAGCGTCGCCATAATCCCGTCGCGGCGCGCGATCGTCGTCGCGGCGCGGCGGCGGGCCCTCGCGCTTGCCCGCATAAGGCTTGCCCGGACCCGAATAGGGCTTCTTGCCGTAGGATTTCTTCTCTGCTCCCGCTGCACCGTCGGGCTTGCCGGCAAAGCCGCGATTGGCGAATTTCTTCTCCGGCCCGCGCGCCGCGCCGGAGCGGCCCTTGCCGCCGGAGGGGCGATCACGCCGGCCGCGCGAAGCGCCGTCGTTCTTGTCGTTGTCGCGGGGCATGAAAGTCTCACTGTCGCTTGAAGCTGAAGGGGGTCGAGCCGCGGAATCGGGTTCGCAAACCGACAATGCGCGCTCGCTTGTCGGGCGCATTCTCACGCAAAACCGGTATCCACTTTTGCTGAATGGGCTTTTCCTAGCAGAGTTTTGGCAGAAGCGCGATTCCGCAATGGCGGACAGTGGTTTTGCCGGCCCAATCGCCCCGTTTCGTCCGGTATTGCGCCCTAATCCACTTAAATAACGCATGATCTCGTCGCCGAGGCACGCTAGAAGACGGGGCATGACCACCCCCTCTTTCATGGATTTGGCGCTGAAAGCCGCCGAAAACGCCGCAAATGCCGGCGAAGTGCCGATCGGATGTGTCGTCGTGCTTAACGGCGAGGTGATCGCGACCGCCGCCAACCGCACCTTGACCGACCGCGACCCGACCGCGCATGCCGAAATTCTCACGATCCGCCAGGCTGCCGCCCGCCTCGGCAGCGAACGGCTGGTCGACTGCGACCTCTACGTCACCCTGGAACCCTGCACCATGTGCGCGGCGGCGATCTCGTTCGCGCGGATCCGGAGGCTGTATTACGGCGCCGCCGATCCCAAGGGCGGCGCGGTCGATTCCGGCGTGCGGTTTTTCGCCTCGCCGACCTGCCATCACGCCCCGGAAGTCTATGCGTCGGTGGGAGAGAGCGGGTCGGCGACCTTGCTGCGGGAATTTTTCAAGGCGCGAAGGTAGCGTTCGGTTGTAGCCCGGATGAGCGCAGCGACATCCGGGACCCCACAGAGCGATAGGCCCACCCCGGATTTCGCTGCGCTCATCCGGGCTACGAGGCCAATTGCGCGGCTACGCTCTACGCACCCGCAAAAAATTCCTTCAGCGCCTTCGCCGTCGCGTCCGGATCTTCCTCGCACAAAAAGTGCCCGGAATTGACCGGCATGCCTCGAACATTGGTCGCCCATTTCTGCCATGTGTCGAGCGGCGTCGCCGCGGCGCGGGCTTTGCCGGAACCGCCCCACAGCGCCAGCATCGGGATGGTGATCTTCTTGCCGGCATCGAGGTCGGCCTTGTCGTGCTCGAAATCGGCATGGGCACCGGCGCGATAATCCTCGCACATCGCATGCACCCGCGACGGATCGCGGAACGCAGCGAGATAATGTTCCAGCGCGCGCGGATCGATCGCGGAGAGATCTTTCGCCTTGGTCTGGCTCGCCATCTTATAGCGCAGGAAGAAATCCGGATCGCCGCCGATCAGGGTTTCCGGCAGCGGAAAAGGCTGCGCCAGGAACGCCCAATGATAGATCTTCAGCGCGTAAAGCCGATCCATTTTGGCCCAGTAATCATAGGTCGGCAGGATGTCCAGCACCGCAAGACGCGACAGCCGGCCGGGATGATCGAGCGCCAGCCGATACGACACCCGCCCGCCGCGATCGTGCCCGGCCAGCGCGAAATGCACGTGGCCGAGCTGCTCCATCGCCTCGATGATCGCCGTCGCCATCGCACGCTTGCTATAGGGCGTATGATCGGCGTCGCTGCGCGGCATGTCCGACCAGCCATAGCCCGGCAGGTCGGCGACGATCAGCGTGAAGGCGTCGGCGAGCTGCGGCGCGACGCGATGCCACATCACATGGGTTTCGGAAAAGCCGTGCAGCAGCAGCAGCGGCGGTCCCTTGCCGCCGACGCGGGCGAAGATCCGCCCGGCCTTGGTGTTGATCCATTCGGACGCGTAACCCGGAAACAGATCGGCAAGATCGGACATCGGACGTTCCTTTGTTTTTATTTTTCCCGTTCCCGCGCCACCGCCTGCCAGCCGATATCGCGGCGGCAGAAGCCGTCCGGCCAGTGGATGCGGTCCACCGCCTGATAGGCGCGCTGCTGGGCCTGCGCGACCGTCTTTCCCGACGCGGTGACGTTGAGCACACGGCCGCCATTGGCGAGAATCTTGTCGCCGTCAGCGATGGTGCCGGCGTGAAAGATCTCGACGCCTTCGACTTTCGCTGCTTCGTCGAGGCCCTCGATCCGGGTGCCCTTGGCGTAATCGCCGGGATAGCCTTTCGCCGCCATCACCACGGTCAGCGCCGGATCGGGAAACCAGCGCAGGTCGAAATTCTTCAACTGACCGTCGCAGGACGCCAGCAGCGCCGGCACGATGTCGGACATCATCCGCAGCATCAGCACCTGGGTTTCGGGATCGCCGAAACGGACATTGTATTCGATCAGTTTGGGACCTTGCGCGGTGACCATCAGGCCCGCGAACAGCACGCCTCTGTAGGGCATGCCCTTCGCGCTCATCGCCCGCAATGTGGGGTAAACGATTTCGTTCATGGCGCGGGCGCAGACCGCGTCCGTCATGACCGGCGCCGGCGAATAGGCGCCCATGCCGCCGGTGTTCGGTCCCTTGTCGCCGTCGAAGACGCGCTTGTGATCCTGCGCCGTGGCCAGCGGCAGCGCGTGCTCGCCGTCGCACAGCACAAAGAAGGAGGCTTCCTCGCCGGTCAGAAACTCCTCGACCACGGCTTCGGCCCCGGCAGCGCCGAAGCCGCCCGCCAGCATCATGTCGATCGCCGCTTCCGCCTCGTCGACCGTCATCGCCACCACGACGCCCTTGCCGGCGGCCAGACCGTCGGCCTTGACCACGATCGGAGCGCCTTTGCTGCGGATATAGGCTTTCGCCTTGTCGGCATCGCTGAAGCGTTCATAGGCGGCGGTCGGAATGTTGTTGGCCCGGCAGAGGTCCTTGGTGAAACCCTTGGAGCCTTCCAGCTGCGCCGCGGCCTTGCCGGGACCGAATGCCTTGATGCCGGCCTTGGCGAGATCGTCGACGATGCCCGCGGCCAGCGGCGCTTCGGGGCCGACCACGACAAGATCGACCTTGTGGGTTTTGCAGAAATCGATCACCGCGGCATGGTCGGCGATATCCAGCGCCACGCATTCGGCCTCGCGCGCGATGCCGGCATTGCCGGGGGCGCACCACAATTTGGTCAGCAGCGGAGACGCGGCAATCTTCCATGCGAGAGCGTGTTCGCGACCGCCGGAACCGAGCAGGAGAATGTTCATGAATGCAACCGGGCCCAGGATTTTCGCACACAGATTAAAGGCTGCGCACGGTGTAGCACGGCCGCCCAGTGCCGCAACAACCCGGATTATTCACGTGTGGACAGACGCCCGCTAGCTGTTACCGGCTGAAGCCTCGATGATTTCCCGCAAATACGCGACATGCCGGGCGAACGCGCCTCGCCCGGCGGCGGTCGCGGTTACCGTGGTTTGCGGCTTCTTGCCGACAAAGGCCTTGTCGACCGCGACATAGCCGGCCTTCGACAGCGTCTCGATATGGGCGCCGAGATTGCCGTCGGTGGCGCCGGTCAGCTTCTTCAGCCGGGAGAATTCGAGCCCGGAACCCACCGGCAGCGCGTTCAGCGCCGCCATGATCTTCAGCCGCAACGGCTGGTGAATGATGTCGTCGAGTTCGGCCATCGATCAGCTCCGGCGCATCCAGAGGCCGCCCAGAATCAGCCCGCCGCCGTTGACCACGGCCATCCACAATTCGAACCAGTTGCCGCTGAAAAAGTAGCCGATCAGTGTCAGCGCGGCGATACCGAGGCCGATAGCGACAAACGCCCATCCGGCCCACAATCCGGCAATGCTGTAGAACAGCATGAAATAGATCGGCCAGAACGTCCCTAGCTGGCGTGGCGTGAAATGGCCCATCCAGCACGCGAACAATCCGAACGCGACCAACAGCAGGAATGCCGCCAACATCCTGGCATCGAACGGGCGGACCCCGGACCGCGCATGCTGGAAGGCGCTGATGGCGACCGATCCGGCGATGCCCGCGACATTGACCACGACCCAGCCATAAACGGCGGTGCGCGGCGACAGATAACTCGCAAGATTCCCCACAAATACCAGCGCGCCCCACATGATCATGATCAGGCTGGCGAGATTGTAGATCCTCGATTGCCGGACGCGGCGAACGATGGCGTCGATTTCGTTCAGCGACTCCGTGGCTTCGTGGCTTTCGATGCTCATCGGGATGGCTCCGGCTTCACCTTGCGAATCTCGGCGACAAAATCGGCAAGGTCATCTTCGAGCTGCCCGATATAGGCGATATCGCCGCGCGTTCCCGAGACGCCATGGCCACGAATGTCGACCGCATAGCTTTCGACCCCGCGCTGCGCCAGCGCGAAGGAGAGCGCGTGGATGTTGTTTCCGCTGGAGCCGGACGAGCCGTGAACGACAATTGCGACGCGTCCGGTCGATGGGCCGCTGGCGGGGTAATGCCGGAAGCCCAACGCGGTGCCGTCGCGCGCCAAAAACCGCTCGACCGCAGGCAAGGTGCTCATGTCGACGCTGCCGCGTGCCCCCGAGATCGAGCGAAGCTCCGGCGGAGCCACCAGCGGCGTCGCGATCATGGCGGAGAGCGTCAGGGCCGCGACGCCCACCACACCCAGAACCCAACTCGAAATCCTGAAGCCCCAGCGTATCATCGGTCGCAACATGATCGTTCCTCCACGAAAATGGTTTGATTTTCCAAGGGTGAGCAATTTCCCGGGATCGATGGTCATGAACCGCTCGCCGCTTTCGCTACGTCATCGGCGATCGCCGAGACCGCCGCCGGGGCGCTCACGATCTCCATGTGATTGACACCGTCGATCAGCCTGACCGGGACACGCTGGCCGACGGCATCCGCGTATTTGTCGGGAAACATCAATTCGTCGGCGGCGCCGGCGAACACCGCCACCGACCCGCCGGCGGCGGCAAGATCCGCGCGGTAATCGCGCGACGTGCCGAAATTGCGCATCAGGCGATAGGAATAGGTCGGCGTGAGAATGTGGCTGGTGTTCGCGGCCACGGCGAAGCCGATGGTCGGCAGCGATTCACAGCAGACGATCCCGAGCCGGCGCAATACGCTGAGGCCGATGAAACGGGGAATGTCCGGGCTCGCCCAGCCGCCCGCATTCTGCCGGCTGCTCGGCGCGTCGTAGCCGAGATAGGGCGCGAGCAGCACCGTGCGCACGAACAGGCTCTGGATCCTTGAGCCGGCGACCCGCAGTGCGAACCCGCCGCCGGACGAATGGCCGAGCAGCGTTAGTGGCGCGGCGGCATTGGCCTTGCGGATTTCGCCGACCAGATCCGCAAGATCGTCCTCGAGTTGCCCCAGATAGGCGATATCGCCCCGCGTACCGGAGGCGCCGTGGCCGCGGGTATCCGGCGCATAGGTTTCGACGCCGCGCTCGGCGAGGGCCTTGGCCAGCGCGTGGACGGCGACGCTCGATCCGGACGAGCCATGCACGACGATGGCGATCTGGCCGGTGGCCGGCGCGCGGGGCGGATAGTGCCGATACGCCAATTCGGTGCCGTCGCGGGCGTGGAAACGGTCCAGGCCCGGCATGCCGCTGTGATCCACCGCATTCGCCGTTTTCGAAATCGAGGGCAGTTCGGCCGGCTGGTGGACCGGGCGGGAGATCAGCGCCGCCAGCACCGTTGCAGCGAACCCGATCATGGCAAGGCCCCAAACCACGACTTGGAAGCCGCCTGAAACGATCGTCGCGATCATGACTTTTATCTCCAGAGACGAAATTGTTCGAAACTTGAAAAGCTGAAACTGACGTCGGGCCGGCAATCATCAAAAGTCCGGTGGATTGGCCTCGGCATCGACGCGCTTCAGGCAGTAACGCCAAGGCGAACGTCGGCAGCCTCGCGCAGGCATTGACGCCGACGGCGCCCGCCAACGATGCGCATGGTGGCGTAGCCGATCACGAACAGCGCGGCCTTGCTGACGATGCCATAGATCGACATGGTCACCGACCAGGTCACGACGCTGAAGGTGAGGGCCACGATCACGTTCAGGGCTGCGGAGAAGAACATCAGGCCCGCCCAGACATAGCCGAATGTGACGGCGATATCCGGCACCAGTTCGATCGCGACGGGCGGCAGATAGCGGTTCATCCACCCCCTCCGCAGCATGACCACGCCGACGATGGTGTAGATCACGCTCGGTTTGATCATCACGAACCGCGGATCGTCGGTGATCAACGTGACGGCACCCGCACCGAGCACCAGAAACAGGCTCATCCACTGCATGGTGTCGATCGGCTTGCCGCGCGTGAGCTGCCAGCCGATCTGGGCTGTACCCAGCGCCATGCCCAGCACCACCGACAAGGTGACGTTGTGCGTCGCCAGGTAAAGCACGAGAAAAAACAACGTCGCCGCCATGTCGAGAAGCAGCAGCTTTCCGGCTTCGAACAGGTTCGTCATGGGATCCTCCAACGCTTTGCCGCAACCGACGGCGGGACCGACCGGATCCGGGCTCTCGGCACGAGCTTGCTCATGGCCGAAGGCGGAACCGAGTAACTAGAGAACTCTATAATACAGAGTACTCTCTCATGCAAGAGCTGATTTGCGATGCGGGCCAAAATCCCTACCCTTGCGCACGAGCCTGAAAAGTCCGATTCGATGGTGCGATGACCGCAGTAGAAACCCTGATCAATTCGCCGGAATTCACTGTTTCCGAACTGTCCTCCGCCTTGAAGCGGACGGTGGAGGACGCCTATGGCCATGTCCGGGTGCGCGGCGAGATCTCCGGGTTCCGCGGGCCGCATTCCTCGGGCCACTGCTATTTCGCGCTCAAGGACGAGGGCGCCAAGATCGAGGCGGTGATCTGGAAAGGCGTGCATAGCCGGATGCGGTTCAAGCCGCAGGAAGGCCTGGAGGTCATCGCCACCGGCAAGCTCACCACCTATCCCGGCTCCTCGAAATACCAGATCGTGATCGAGGCGATCGAGCCGGCCGGGGTCGGCGCGCTGATGGCGCTGATGGAAGAGCGCAAGCGCAAGCTCGGCGCCGAGGTCCTGTTCGACGAGGCCCGCAAGCAATTGCTGCCATGGCTGCCGGAAGTGATCGGCGTCGTGACGTCGCCGACCGGCGCGGTGATCCGCGACATCCTGCACCGGCTCGAGGACCGCTTTCCGCGCCGCGTGCTGGTGTGGCCGGTGCGGGTCCAGGGCGAAGGTTCGGCCGAGCAGATCGCGGCCGCGATCCGCGGCTTCAACACACTGCCCGAAGGCGGCAGGATTCCAAGGCCGGATCTTCTGATCGTCGCACGCGGCGGCGGCTCGCTGGAGGATCTGTGGTCGTTCAACGAGGAGATCGTGGTCCGCGCCGCGGCGGAAA
>JAQGJF010000348.1 GCA_028290765.1 Tardiphaga sp. | reverse complement strand
TGCCGAGGTTACGCGGCCCGCACCGTGTTGAGGAACTTGCCGACTTCCACCTTGAGCCGGTTGCTGTCGCGCGACAGCGATTGCGCCGCGGAAAACACCTGCGAGGACGCCGATCCGGCTTCGGTGGCGCCGCGCTGCACGTCGGTGATGTTGGCGGAGACCTGCTGGGTGCCTTGCGCCGCCTGCTGCACGTTGCGGGAAATTTCCTGCGTCGCCGCGCCCTGTTCTTCGACCGCTGCCGCAATCGTCGATGCGATCTCGGACATCCGGCCAATGGTGTCTCCGATCTCCTTGATGGCGGTCACCGAGTCCTGGGTCGCCGCCTGGATGCCGGTGATCTGCTGGCTGATCTCCCCGGTAGCCTTGGCGGTCTGTTCGGCCAGCGCTTTCACTTCGGACGCCACCACGGCGAAGCCGCGGCCGGCCTCTCCGGCGCGCGCCGCCTCGATGGTGGCGTTGAGCGCCAGCAGATTGGTCTGCCCGGCGATGGTGTTGATCAGTTCGACGACATCGCCGATCCGGCTCGCCGCCTGCGCCAGCTCGGCGACCCGGTCATTGGTCTTGCGTGCCTGCCCCACCGCCTCGCTGGCAATGCTGGCGGAGGTCTGGACCTGGCGGCTGATCTCGTTGACCGACGAGGCCATCTCCTCGGTGGCGGACGCCACCGATTGCACATTGGTCGAGGCTTCTTCGGAAGCCGCAGCCACCATCGTGGTCAATTCCTGCGACCGCTCGGCCGTCGCCGTCAGCGTGCCCGCGGAAGCCTCGAGCTCGGTCGAAGCCGAGGACACGGTTTCGATGATCTCGCCCACCGCACCTTCGAAGTCGTCGGCGAGCTTGATCATGTCGCGCTTGCGCTGCTCGGCTGCCAGCTGATCCTGCGTCATCTTGGCTTGCGCCTCCGCGCGCGCCTTCTGCTCGGCCTTGACCTTGAAGGTCTCGACCGCCTGCGCCATGTCGCCGATTTCGTCCTTGCGTCCCAGCCCCGGCAGGACCACGCCGAAATTGCCTTCGGCAAGCTCCTGCATGCCGGAAGTCAGACCGGACAGCGGCTTCGAAATGCTGCGGCCGATGATGAAAGCGATCAGGATGCCGAGCAGCGCGACACCGCCGGCGACGATTTGCTGCGTCGTGACGGTGCTCTCGATGCGGTCCTGCGTCTCGGCGTTGGTCTTTTTCGCGGCCACCGCGATCAAATCCCTGATGCCGCGCATCTTCTCGACCGCGCCTGTCGCGATCGGCACGATCGACTTGCCGTTGAGCTCGTCCGCAAGCAGCAGGCTGGTCGATGCTTTATCAAAAGCTTCGGAATATTTGCCAAGACCTGTTTTGACCGACTTGAGCGGCGTGGAAAGGTCCGCCGGCAGGTCGGCCTTCTCGAGTTCGGCGATCTGCTGCTGGGCTTTCGCCAAATTGGCTTTGAAAGTCGCCACGCCCTTCTGATCGCGTGTCGCCAGAAAGCGCCAGTTCGCGACACGGACCTGAAGAATCTTGGCCTCGAGCACGTCCGCAGAATGGGCGAAATCGGTTTTGCCCGCGGTATCCACGAATTTCTGCGCATCCGCCGCCATCTGGTCGCCATCCGAGAACAGCAAGTCCCGGCCCGCGACCATCTGCTTGACGGCGTCGCCGAGCGCGACGCGCTTTGCTTTCAGCTCCGTGATGTCCTTTTCGACCCCGACATAAACCGCACGCCGTTGCTCGTCGACGGTTTGCCTGATGGCATCGCCGAGCAGGTTGCCGACGGTACCGAGGCGCTTCTCGGCTTCGGCGAAGGCCGCCTCATCCTGCGCGTAGGTGTAGCGCAGAACGGCACGGCGGAACGCGTGCAGTTCGGACGATATCTCGATGGCACGGGCATTGTTCACCGACTGTCGTTCCGTCACGCCGGCCTGGCCCTGAATCGCCCACAACTGCCACACCGCGAAGCTGGCGAGCCCGACACCGAACAGCACCAGCGCGCCGAAACCTGCATAGAGGCGGGCGGAAATCCTGAAGAGGAATGACGGCATTGCGTTCCAACTTTCGTGGTCCAGAGGCAACGGAGATATGAATCGCGCGAATGTCGAAAATCAAAGTGGAGACAATAGATTAACCATCGGCGCACACGGGAACCCGGTATAAATACGGTGTTTTGCGACTTTTGCCGTACCCTGATGCCGCATGACGTGATCCGCACAACCAGGTCGCGCGCCGCTCCCGCATCACCACCGCATTCCGTTCAGGGGAATCGCATACGGCCGTAAGTCGGTTCTGCACCTCTCCCTCGCGTGCGGCAGGGGTGATCGCATATGGAATTGAGCGATTGCCGCAGCTCTTTCTTATCCCTCCCCCTTGTGGGGAGGGTGGCCAGCCGAAGGCTGGTCGGGTGGGGGTAGCGACAACGGAAGCTTTCCTTGTGGCTACCCCCACCCCGGCCTCCGCTTCTGGACGATGCGAAGCATCGTCCAGGCTCGGCCGACCCTCCCCACAAGGGGGAGGGATCACGGACCGTCATCACTCAAAAACGCGCTCAAACTTCATATGCAATCGCCCTGCCCCGCTACTCCACGGAAGACGCCTTCAGGCGACAGGCCCCCGGGAAGCGCGCCTGTTGCCGACGAAAATCCAGACGCTGACGACGATTGGAGACGAGACGGCAACCCAGGAAAAAATCCGCCCGAGGCCGCCGAACAGCAGCGCCGAGAGCAGCCCGGCCACCGACAGCAGACCGATCGCGATCGGAGCGCCGAACACGTCAAGCCACGTCGCCGGCCGCCGTGGTTGGCGTGTCATGGCGAGAACCCGCGCGACGGCGTTGGCATGGCGCCGATCACGTGCTGCCGCGTCCGGTGGCGCCTGGCCCACCACAGATACAGCCCGCTGCCGATCACGATGATGGTCATCGTGTCCAGCAGCGCCCAGATGATCTTCAGGGGCATGCCGCCATAGTCGCCGAAATGCAGCGGCTGCGAAATCAACAGCGTCTTGAGATAGAGCGGCAGATCGCGTGCGTCGGCAACCTCCCCGGTTTCGCCATCGAGCAGCACCGGCTTGAGGAGTCGCGACGTCAGTGGCGTATCGCCGCGCATGAATGCCGCAAAATGGTGCGAACTCGTGAATGGCGTGCCGGGAAAGGCGATGAACGCGACTGCCATGCCGGGCGCGGCCTTCGTGGCGTTGCTCACGGCGGCGTCGAGCGACGCCAGATGCACCGGCGGCGGCTTGCCCGCGTAGGGCGCGACCATCGCTGCAAGCTCGGTCGATTTCCACTGGTTCAGCATCACCTCCGCCAGCGTATTGATCGTGCCGGTGGCGCCGACCACCAGGGCCCATGCGATCGTCACCGCGCCCAGAAGATTGTGCCAGTCAAACCAGACGATGCGGCGTGACTTGCCGTCCCTGATGGTGCCGAAGCGCAGGCGGCGCGTGAACGGCCAGTACAGCACCACGCCGGAAACGATCGCGATCAGGAACAGCAGTCCCATCGCGCCGAGGAACAGCTTGCCGGGCTGCCCCGCATACATGTCGGTGTGCAGCTTCAGCACCACCAGCATCGGGCCGCCGCCGACGGTGCCGAGCGGCTTTGCGGTATAGGCGTCGAAAGCCTTGACCGTCGCCGCGTCCGGTTCGCCATCGACCTTGTTGTTGGTGAAGGCGATCACCGTGGCCGGTTCGTCCTTGTCCCACGAAATATATTGCAGCACCCGGCCGGGATCATGCGCGAGCGCCGCGCCGGCAATCCGGTCGATGCCGGCTTTCGCCGCGCCCGGCTGCGCCATTTCCGGCCTGGCGTCGTAGCCGAGCAGTTCATCGATCTCGTGATGGAAGATCAGCGGCAGGCCGGTCACGCACAGCAGCAGCAGGAATAAAGTCGATATCAGGCTGGTCCAGGTGTGGACCAGCGACCAGAGACGAACCGTTCTCGCTTTCAGGTGAGCCTCCCTTCATTCGACGACACGACCCCTACCACTTCGCGGCGATCGCTTATGGCCGAGAGCGCGGTTCTGCACCTCTCCCCGCGCGCGGGGAGAGGTCGGAGTTAGAGCGAAGCGAGGACTCCGGGTGAGGGGGCGTTTCATCGAGGCCGAGCCTGTCGATGCGCCCCCTCACCCGGATTGCCCTGCGATGCTTCGCATCGCCACGGCAATCCGACCTCTCCCCGCATGCGGGGAGAGGTGAGCGCTACGGCTACCGCTCTTTCATATGCGATAGCCCTGCCTACCATTTGTAGGACAGGCTCGCCGTGGCACGGCGCCGATCGCCGTAGAAGCAGGCGGCTGCCGACGAACAGCTCGCGACATAGGTTGTGTCGGCGACGTTGATGACATTCAACGCCGCACGCCAGTTCTGCCATTCGTAATGGATCGCCGCGTCGCCGAGCACGACCGACGGAACCGGCAGCAGGTTTGCCTGATCCGCAAAGGACGAGCCGATATAGCGCACGCCACCGCCGAAGCCGAACCCGGTCAAGGGACCGCTCTGGAACGTGTAGTCCGCCCAGGCCGACGTCAACTGCCGCGGCGTGTTGGTCGGGACCTTGCCGATCAGCGCCGGATTGAGATCCTTGCTGACGAACAGATTATAGGTGGTGAACGAGCCGATCACCTTGAAGCCCGGCGCCAGATTGGCAACGGCCTCAAGCTCGATGCCGCGGGAGGTGACCTCGCCGCTCTGGGTCGGCACCAGCACGTTGTTCGGATCGGTCGTCAGCGCATTCTGCCGCTTCAGATCGAACCATGTGAAACCGAAGTGACCGTCAAAACCGTTCGGCTTGAACTTGAAGCCGACTTCGGTCTGCTCGCCGGTCTCCGGCAACAGCAACTGGCCGGAATTGATGCCGATGACCGGATTGTAGCTGGTCGCATAGGCGATGTAGGGCGCCAATCCGAAGTCGAAATTGTAGATCAGACCGGCGCGGCCGCTGAACCTGCTGTCTTCGCGGCTCTGACCGACGCCGATGTGGTTGTCATTGTCGGTCGCCACCCAATCGTTGCGGCCGCTGAGCACCAGGGTCAAACGATCGAGCTTGATCTGATCCTGCACATAGGCGCCAACCTGGTTCTGGGTCAGGGTCGTGTTCTGATACGGCGCACCGCTGAAGCGCGCGGTGGGGGTATAGACCGGATTCAGCAGATTGAGCGAAGTGGCGCCGCCAAAGCCCTGCCAGTCACCGATGGTGTAATGCTTCAGATCGAGGCCGAACAGCGTGGTGTGCTGGAGGATGCCGGTGTTGAACCGGTATTCGAGCTGGCTGTCGAGGTCGGCCTGATTGGCGACGCCGTGCGTCAGGAAGTTCCCGCGCGCCAGAGTAGCCCCTGCCGGCACGCCATCATAGCCGAGCCCAAACAGTGTCGAGTAGGTCACGTCGACATGGGCGAAACGGGCGTTCTGCCGGAAGGTGACGTTATCGGAGACGTTGCGTTCGAACTGATAGCCGAGCATTTCCTGCTCGCGCTTGAAGGTGTCGACGCTGGGATCGCTGGTGAACAGGCTGGTCGGAATTCGGCCGTACGGCGCGGCAACCACGGTGCCGACATAGGGCAGGAAGTTTTCGCCGCGGGTCTCGTTCTTCGAGGCGGATGCGAGCACGGTGAAGGTCGTATCGGCATCGGGCTTCCAGGTCAGCGACGGCGCGATGAAGAAATTGTTGTCCTGGGTGAAATCGACCTGGGTGCCGCCGCCCTGAACCTGCCCGACCAGCCGGTAGAACAGCTTGCCGTTTTCGATCGGGATGGCGGCCGGACCGCCGAAATCGAATGACAGATAGCTGTTGCCGTAATTGTTGACTCCGATTTCGGCGTAGCGGATCGGCTGCGCCGGCGGCATCTTGCTGACCGCGTTGACGATGCCGCTGGGGCTGCTGCCGCCATACAGGATCGCCGAGGGGCCGCGCAACACTTCGACCCGCTCGAGATTGAACGGCTGCAGCTTCCAGCTCGCATAGGATGTGTAGAACAGCTGCAGCCCGTCGAGGAACAGGCTGTTGTCGTCGGATTTGAAGCCGCGGATCAGAAACCAGTCGTTGCGCGGATCGGCGCCGAAGGTTCCACCGAGAATGCCCGGGGTGTAGCGCACGATCTCGTCGAACTTGCCAGGCTTCTGATCGCGAATCTGCTCAGCGCCGATCACCGAAATCGCCTGCGGCGTTTCCATGATCGGCGTGTTGGTCTTGGTGCCCGCCATCGAACGGCCGGCGACATAGCCGTTGACGGCGCCGCGGGGATTTTCCACCACGACCGCAGCGGCAGGTTTCGGCGCCGACCGCGCCGCGGTCGCGGCCGATCTGGCGGCGCGCGGACGGGACGGTGTCGCGGACGCCCGACGGCGCGGCTCGGGCGCGCTGACCACCACCGGCGGCAACGGCTTGGCGCCATCCTGCGACGCTGCGGAATTCGATTGCTGCGCAAACGCCGAATTCATTGAAACAAGCGCCGATGCGGCCGCCAATGCGGCGACCCGTAACCCACGAAAATAAACCAACGCCACCCCCGAATGCCGATTTCCCAATCGTGGCGTCAGCGCCCTGACGTCACGACGTTCTCAAGCGCGGAGCGATAGGCGATGCGCGGCGGATTCTCCAATAGAAGGTCTCTTAGAGTCATTCTTAGAGGTCTTCTTAGAAGTTCTCTTAGAACAACTCTATTGAACGGCACTGACGCCGGGGTTCCATGGTGCGTCAACAGACGGCGGTCGCGTGAATGGCTTCATTCGAAACCGGCCGCTTTCGCTGCAACGACCCTGCGAGCTGTGCAAAACTAATTTGATGGCCGGTTGACTGGTCCAGTGTCCTATGGTGTTTTGGTCATAGTCAATTGCTTCGCTCGAAACCCGTCCGCAGAAATGCGCGGCGGGTTTTTGCGTGGAGCGGCGGCGGTTGATTGTCGGCACGGCCGGATGGCTTTGGCGTGCGCGGCAGCCGCGACGCTCACCTCTGCCCGCGCGCGGCCGGGGGATCGCATATGAGAGAATTAGTGACGGCGAAGGACCTTACCCTCCCCTGGAGGACAGGGCGATCGCATATGAAATGAAAGCGGTTGTCGCAGCTCTTTCTTATCCCTCCCCCTTGCGGGGTAGATTCGAGCGGAGCTCGAATCCGGGTGGCCAACCGAAGGCTGGTCGGGTGGGGGTAAACCAAAGCGAAAGCCTTCTCTGTGGCTACCCCCACCCCGGCCTCCGCTTCGCTCGGCCGACCACGATCGAGCAAAGCTCGATCGGACCCCGCAAGGGGGAGGGATCGGACGCCGTCATCGCACTCCAAATCGCAGTACAATTCTTCATATGCGATACCCCTGCCCTGGAGGGGGAGGGTCGGCTCGCATCGCGCGAAGCGCGATGTGA
>JAQGJF010000270.1 GCA_028290765.1 Tardiphaga sp. | reverse complement strand
GATGAATTGAACGACGTGCTGAAGCCGGCCGCGCTGGATGCCAGGATGCGGGAGGAGATCGACGAGCTCACGCATATGCTGAAGGGCAATCTGGAAAAGGTGGTGCAGCACGGCAAGCGCGCCGATTCGATTGTGAAGAACATGCTGCTGCATTCGCGCGAAGGGTCGGGCGAACACCGGCCGGTGGATATCAATGCCATCGTCGAGGAAAGCCTCAATCTTGCCTATCACGGCGCGCGCGCGGAGAAATCCGGCTTTAATATCACGCTGAAGCGCGACCTCGATCCCGCGGCCGGCATGATCGACCTCTACCCGCAGGAAATCACCCGGGTGTTTCTCAATCTGATTTCAAACGGGTTTTATGCCGCCAACAAACGCAAGGAAGCCGGCCAGGATTCTGGAGAAACAGGTTTCGAGCCGACGTTGAGCGCCTCGACGAAAAACCTCGGCAACCGGGTCGAGATCCGGATTCGCGACAACGGCACCGGCATCCCGCGCGAGGTCAAGGAGAAGATGTTCAACCCGTTCTTCACCACCAAACCGGCGGGCGAAGGAACGGGATTGGGCCTTTCCATGAGCCACGACATCATCGTGAAACAACATGGCGGCACAATCGACGTCGATACCGAGCCGGGCGTATTTACCGAATTCATTATCACGCTGCCGCGCACCGCTGCGGCATCGACTAATTCCGGAGGCACACTTTGAGCGTTTACATCCTCGTCGTCGATGACGAGCCCGATGTCGAAGCCCTGTTTCGTCAGCAGTTCCGGCGCGATATCCGCTCCGGGCGCTTTACGATGGAATTCGCGATGTCGGCACCGGAGGCGCTGGAGCGCGCCAAGAACGTGCTCGATCCGTCGCTGATCCTGATCCTGTCGGACATCAACATGCCGGGCATGAGCGGACTGGAAATGCTGCCGAAGGTGCGCACCGAGCGGCCCGACGTGCCGGTGATCATGATCACCGCCTATGGCGACGCCGAGACGCGGCGCAAGGCGATCGAAAACGGCGCGGTCGGCCTCCTGACCAAGCCGATCGACTTTGCGCTGCTGCGCCACGAGATCGACAACCGGCTCGGACAGGCGGCATGACGGCCACCACCATCCTCGTCGTCGATGACGAGCCCGACCTCGAAGCCCTGATCCTGCAAAAGTTTCGCCGCCAGATCCGCGACGGATCGGTGGCGTTCGTGTTCGCCCATGACGGCATCGAGGCGCTGGAATCGATCGTGCAACATCCGCATGTCGACCTGGTGCTGTCCGACATCAACATGCCGCGCATGGACGGCCTGTCGCTGCTGGCGAAGCTGCAGGAGGCCGAGGACAAGAAATCGACCATCATCGTCTCCGCCTATGGCGACATGAGCAACATCCGCACCGCGATGAACCGCGGCGCCTTCGATTTCCTGACCAAGCCGATCGACTTCGGCGATCTCGAAACCACCATCGACAAGACCATCCGCCATATCGAGATGATGCGCGAAGCGCGACGCCGTCAGGCCGAAGCCGAGCGCGCCCACGCCGCGCTGTCGCGGTATTTCTCGCCCCAGATCGCCAGTCGCCTCGCCTGCGACGGCGAAGCCGATGGCATGGCGGTGCATCGCCGCGAGGTGGCGACTATATTCACCGACATCACCGGCTTCACCTCGCTGGTGGAGACCACCGACCCCGAAGTGCTGGGCGCGTTGCTCAACGAATATATCGGCGGCATGACCGAGATCGTGTTCAACCACGAAGGCACCGTGGCCAAGATCATCGGTGACGCGATTCAAGTGCTGTTCAACGCCCCCGGCGACCAGCTGGACTACGCCGCGCGCGCGGTGGCCTGCGCCCACGACCTCGACGACTGGGCGGAACAGTTCCGCACCCATTGGCAGGCCACCGGCGTCAATTTCGGCGTCACCCGGATCGGCGTCCATGCCGGCCCGGCGCTGGTCGGCAATTTCGGCGGCGGCAAGTTCTTCGACTACACCGCCTACGGCGACACCATCAACATTGCCGCGCGCCTCGAAGCCGCCAATAAATTCCTCGGCACGCGCATCTGCGTCAGCGCCAGTGTGGCCGACGGCGCCGGCAACTTCATGGGCCGCCCGGTCGGCGACCTGATGCTGCGCGGCCGCAGCGAACCGCTACGCGCTTACGAGCCGCTGTCAGCGGAAGCATTTTCAAGGCCAACGACGGCGCAATATGGCGAGGCCTTCGCGCGGCTGGAGGCCGGGGATGCCGCGGCGATGCCGGCGTTCGCCGCGCTGATCGGCCAGCACGCCGGCGACGCGCTGGCGGGATATCATCTGAAGCGGCTGTTGAACGGGGCGAAGGGGGTCAGGATACAGTTGGAGTGAGGGGGGCTGAGCGTCCACGCCGCTTGAATCTTTTCTTGAGATATACTGATCGGATCATGGCCGGACGTTGTCGGCGCTCTGTAAGATCGCCGGCATCGACCAGTTGCGCGGCTTCGATCCTTTCACCTGGGCGAAAAAATCTCCTATAGATCGTCCGGTGTCAGCACATACGCCAGATTGAACATCCGTATACGACTCCGGCGACATAGCGCCGGCGACGCTCAGCAAGCCGGGCGCCAGTTCGCCGCTGCCAAGCTTCGCAACTTCATCGCCGTCATGCCCCGACACCAGGATGATCCAATCCGCGACGGCAGCGTCGCCCAGAAGAAGATCCTCTATGCGCTGCGCCCCGCCGCGACATAGCGCTGGCTGCGGACGCGTCCCGCAGAAGCCGTCGTGCCGATGCATTTTCCGACCCTGATGGTGGAACGCGACCCGCCCGCCGCGCTGAGCGCCGAAGTCTCCGACCTGATGGCGCGGAAGACCGGCACGCGCGAACTCGGGACCGCACCGTTGCCTGCGGCAGTGGCAGCCTTCATCGACCGCGAATTCGAGCTGACGCGGGCCTGCTTCGAGAGCGGTCGCGCGCACGCGTCCGAAGAGGTGATGAGGCAGTCGGTTGCCTTCTACCGGATGGCGGCCGAGCGGCTGGAGCGTGTAGACCGGTAGCTCAGGTGTCTGAAATCATCGTCGCGGCGGAATACGCAGCGCTATTGCGCTGTGTCGTGTCGATCGCTGTCGCTCGCGGATGAGCTGCTAGGCGCGCGACGCAACGCCTCCTCGCTTTCGCAAATCGCCGAGACGGCGGCAGAACGCGCTGCCTAAATGCGGGGTAGCATTTTCATATAAATGCACGTAAAAGTACCAATATTCTTTTCAGATATTGAGGATGGGGTTGAAGATGGGAAACATTACCTCGGCGCGAGCTTATGCCAATAATGAAGTCGCTTTCATCGCCTGGAATGTCGATCGCATGATCTCGGGCTGTCTTGGCTTCGACATCGTCCGGATTCGTATCGACGGCAAGGAAGAGCCAAAAGGCCTGGCAACCTTCGTTCCATTCAAAGGACAAAGAAACCCCGGCTGGGCGGCTCAGGACACGGGGGTCTGGCCCGTGCAGAAACTTTTCTGGCGTGACCTCACATTGAGGCGCCATCGAAGCGATACAGGCCGCCGGGAGAGCGGTTTCCAGGTAAAATACTCCATCAGACCTGTCGGCGACCTTGCGCCAGGTATGGAGGAGGTCCCGGTACGGCAAGCGAAAAGCTACGACGGACCGCGCCGCAAGCTTGGTTACCTCGGTCCCGCCAAAACCACCAACACCATTACCATCAATAGCGATTTTGATGG
>JAQGJF010000257.1 GCA_028290765.1 Tardiphaga sp. | reverse complement strand
ATGATGCCCCACACGGTGCCGAACAGTCCGACGAAGGGCGATGTCGCGCCGATGGTGGCGAGCACGGCCATGCCGGTCCGGATGCGGCGCGCTTCGGCACGGACGATTTCGGCAAAACTCGACGCCGCCCGCTCCTTGATGCCGCTGTCGCTGGAAATCCCGGCCGAGAGCCTCGCCTCGCGCATCGCCGCCGCGAGCAACGAGGAGAGCACGTTACGCTTCGCCCCCAGCGCCATCTGCGCTTCCGCCAATGAACGCGACTCGCCGATCCGCTCTAGCGCGCCGCGCAGCTTGCGCTGGGCGACGCCGAGTTCGATCATCTTGGCAATGAAGACCGTCCAGGTCACCACCGAAGCAAAGGCCAGGCCGATCATCACCGCCTTGACGATGACGTCGGCGGACAGGAACATCGACCAGGGCGAGAGCTCGCGCAGCGAGGTCGCGACCCCCTTGGCGAGCTTGCCGGAACTGTCTGGACTGGCGTCGCTGGGCATCGGGATCGGCTGCGGCGCGGTCGGCGAAGAGACTGTTGGCGACGCCGCGATGGGAGCCGCGGGTTGCGACACAGCGGGAGCCGGCGAAGCCGGGCCGCCCGGGGTCTGCTGCGCGAACAGCGGCGACGCCAGCGAAACCGTCGCCAGCATTGCGATCAACTTAAGAACCGTTCTAAATAATGAAGGTTTCATACTTCGGCCCAGTAGCGGATGAGATTGTGATAGATCCCGGTCAATTTGACCGTTTCAGGGTCATCCCGTCCGATCCGGTCGACGAGACTCTGAATGGTGGTATCGAGGTCGAATATCAGGCTGCGGGCGTGGGCATCTCGTATCATGCTCTGCAGCCAGAAAAAAGACGCCACGCGCATGCCTCGTGTGACCGGCGTGACCATGTGCAGGCTGGACGCCGGATAGAGTACCAGGCCTCCGGCGGGCAGCTTGACTTCGTGGGACCCGTAATTGTCCTCGACCACCAGTTCGCCGCCGTCATATTCGTCCGGTTCGGAGAGAAACAATGTCACCGACAGGTCGGTCCGGATCCGCATGCCGGTCAGATGGTCGCCACGTACCGCATTGTCGACATGGATGCCGAAATGGTGGCCGTCGGACGCCGCATAGCGATTGAACAGCGGCGGAAAGATCTGCAGCGGAATCGCGGCCGAGATGAACCGCGGATTACCGGTCAAGGCCGAAACGATGCGCTTGCCGAGCTGCCGCGAGACTTCGCTGTTCGGCGGCAATTGCTCGTTCTTCTTGACCAGCGCCGACTGCGCGCCGGCGGTGGAGCGGCCGTCTTCCCAGTCAGCCGCATCCATGATGCGGCGGAAATCCGCCACATCAGCCTTGCTCAATACGTCGGGGACGCAAATCAGCATTAACTCGCGCCCCCGGCGCCATGGTTAGAAACGCGCGCTCAGCACCATGGTGGCGGAACGGCCAGGCGCGACGAGAACGAATGGCGTCGCGCTCTGGTACAGGCCATCGTAGTACAGCTTGTTGGTGATGTTGTTCACGAACAGTTTAGCCGTCCAGTTCGGCGCGATCTTGGCTTCAACGAAGGTGTCAAACCGCCAGTAGCTCGGAATCGACGTGCCCTGGTTTGCGGCCAGGAAGGTACCGCCGTAGATCTGCGACCGGTAGACCGCCTGCCCGCCGATTTCCCAGACATCCGACAGCTGGTATTTGGTGAGGAGGCTGAACGACTGATGCGCGACGTTGGAAAGCGGCCGGCCGACATTGCTGGCATAGAGCGATGGCTGCGGTGACGGAACCATCGATTTGGTCACCGCCGATTCCATCAGCACGAGCCCGCCGAACACGCTCCATTTGGGGGTGATCTTGCCGCCAACACCAAGATCGATGCCGCGGATGCGATAGGCTGCGCCTGCGGTAATACAGGATTCGTTGGCGCCGCCCGTGAGCGTATAGGTACAGCCCGGGATCTTGCTCGCAGCGTCGACGCTGTTGACGTTCTGCGATTCGCGCGCATTTTCCTTTTCGGTCTGGAACAGCGCGGCCGTCACTAGCAAGTGCCGGTCGAACAACTCCCATTTAGTGCCGATTTCGATCGCCTTGTTCTTTTCCGGTCCGAACAACTGATTTGGGTTTCCAGGGAGGAAGGGTGCGAGACCACCATATTGCGCGCTGGTGCCATCGAATTCGGCGCCGACCGGGTTCGAAGACGTCGCATAAGCGGCATAGACGCTGCCATTCGGTAGCGGCTTCAGCGTTACGCCGAGGTTGAAGTTCGGTATGCCGCTGGTCAGTTGCTGCGCACCCCAGAGGGCCGGCGATGGATTACCGCCCGCCGCACCGAAACCGCTGGTTTTCACGGTGTAGTTGTCGTAGCGAACGCCGCCGTTGAGGATGACGAGATCGTTGTAGTTCGCGGTGTCGATCAGATAGGCGCTCTGGGTATCGATGGCGGTCCGGGTCGGAAGCCCCGTCCATATCGGGTTGAGGCCTGTATTTGCGAAGGTGAACTGCGGATTGAAGATGCTCGCATTGGATATGTTGCCACCGGCTACGCCGCCCGGGAGCGCTTCCGAACTGAGCCCGATATATTTGTCGAGGCTCGATATCTCGCGAGAGATCTCGACGCCGCCCAGAGTCGTATTCCTCCAGCCTCCGACGTTCCACTTGTAGGTCGCCTCGGTCTGGTTGACGATATTTTCAGTCACCTGATAGCGGCTCTGCGGATTGAGGCTGAGCAAGCCTGTTGCGGGGCTCGCCCCTTCAGGAAGCGTTCCAATGTAGTCCTGCACCGAACGCTGGAATCGGGTCTTGTTGCTCAACACCAGGTCCGGCGTGATGTAGACCTCGCCTCCGACGGTCCCGATATCCTGCTTGATGCTGTAATAGTCGCGATTGACGAGACCATAGAAAGTGTTCCGGTTGACGCCGAAATCCGTATACGGCCCGCCCGCGGTGCTGGGAAAAGAGTTCCCGGGAGCCGGCGCGCCCGGCCGGTAATACGGCACGCCGAAATCGGGCAAGCCATGCAGATTGGTATGCACGTAATTGGCGAACAGCTTGATGCTGTCGGTCGGCGTCCACTTCGCGGCGATGAACCCGCCATCGCGATCGTCCTTGACGTAATCGCGGCCCGCGACACCGGCGTCCTGGAACAATCCGCCGGCACGCACAGCAAACGTCGGACTGATGACCTGGTTGACGTCGAGCGTGACGCGCTTGGTGCGATCGGTGCCGAACGACGTATCCATATTGTAGAAGCTCTTCTCGGTCGTGGCCTGCTTGGTCACGATATTGATCGCGCCGCCGGCGGTGCCGCGGCCGGCAAAGCTCGACCCCGGACCGCGCAGGATTTCGACCTGCTCGGTGAAGAAATTCTCGCGAACGCTGACGCCGGCGTCGCGGATGCCATCGAGGAAGACGTCGTTGCGCGCGTCGAAGCCGCGGATGAAGAAGCGGTCGCCGAAGGCGTTACCGCCCTCGCCGGTTCCGAGCGTCACGCCGGCGGTGCTCAGCACCGCTTGCTTCAAGGTGGTTGCATTCTTGTCTTCGAGAATTTCCTTGCTGAGCACGGTGACGGTCTTCGGCGTATTCAGCAACGGCTCCGGGAATTTGCCGGAAGCCTGCAGCCGATCGACCTTGTAGGGCGCCGCCGCGTCCGCATAGGGGTTGCGGTCCGGCCGCTGCAGGCCGCCGGCGTTGGGGTAAGGGACCGCCGCAACCTGCGCGGGCTGTGCGCGCCGTGCGGCGCGGCGAAGCGCGGTGCGGGCGCGGATCTGGTCCGGCGACGGCTTTGCCGCGGCCGGGCGCGGGCGAGCGACCGGGGCATCGATCGTCACCGGCGGGAGGTTGGATTGCTGCGCTTCTGCCCCACTAAACGAGGCGACGGCGATGAGGCCTGCGACGGCCGAAACTTTCCGGCCGGAGTTGTTGTCCAACTTTTCGTTGACCGAGTTGATCGTCGCATCGAAACGCAACGACCTCGGTGTCTTTGCCGTGCTCATCCCACTCGCCCCTGCCACTGAGTTCAAACCCGCTCTCGCATAACAAGAGCGTCCCAAGGGTTTGGGTATCGAGAGCAAATTTTACGGTCAACGCATTTCAGCCAAAATGTCGCACTGGGATGTTTGAATCCATCCAGATCAAAATGATTCTAAATTGCCAGTTTCAAATCGTTCTAATCAACATTTTTAAACGTTCTAAACTGATGCACGGAAACGTCGATAAATCAGGCGTTTCGTGAAATCCGTTTCATAAAACGATCAATCGGTGCTCGGCGGCTTCATCAGCGAAAACAGCTCGTCGACAGTTTGCTGGGCGCTCTGCCGCACGCGATTGGTGTCTTCCATGCCGGCGATATTGACCCCTCCCACCACCGCTTTGATCTCGTCGCGGAAGTCGGTGAGAAATCGCAAGGGATCTGGAGAGTTGTTTGCAACTCGCGCGATCAAGCCCGTAAGCAGGATCTGACAGGCGAGCATGCGTCCGTTCAATTCATCCATCGTGCATTCCTGATTGTTGCGTCCAGACGACATCGTTCGCCGCGATACGGACGGCTTGGCGTTCGCCTTACAACAGCGTTACCGGGAGATGCAATTCGGATTGATCAGCCGTCTTGCTACTTGGCCGCGATATCCGCCGGCCGGTCGGCAAAACCCTTGATGCGTTCCTTGATGTCTCGCAGCGTTTCGAGACTGGTTTGAATCGAGGCAGACGGGATTTCCTGCAGGACATCCGTTGCGATGGAGTCGCGCAGGCTGTCAAGATCGTCGACCAGTTGGCGA
>JAQGJF010000227.1 GCA_028290765.1 Tardiphaga sp. | reverse complement strand
AGAATTGCGGCGTCGCTACCGTGATGCCGTCAAACCGCGTCAAGCTCGGTTCGGTCGGCAAGGCCGCCCCCTGGGGCGAAGTCGCGATCTCGCCGGAAGGCGAAATCCTGATCAGGGGTGATTTCCTGTTCATGGGCTATCTCAACCAGCCTGAAAAGACCGCCGAGACCGTCGACGCCAAAGGCTGGCTGCACACCGGCGACGTCGGCTCGATCGACAATGAAGGCTTTGTCAAGATCACCGACCGCATGAAGGACATCATCATCACCTCGGGCGGCAAGAACATCACGCCCTCGGAGATCGAGAACCAGCTCAAATTCTCGCCTTACGTTTCCGACGCCGTCGTGGTCGGCGACAAGCGCGCGTATCTGACCTGCCTGGTCATGATCGACCAGGAAAATGTGGAAAAATTCGCGCAGGACCACGACATCCCGTTCACCAATTATGCGAGCCTGTGCCGGGCGGCGGAAATCCAGGATCTGATCCAGCGCGAGATCGAGGCGGTCAATGCCAACTTCGCGCGGGTCGAAACCATCAAGAAATTCTTCCTGATCGAACGTCAGTTGACGCCCGAGGACGAGGAACTGACGCCGACCATGAAACTGAAGCGGAATTTCGTCAACAAGCGCTATGCTGTCGAGATCGACGCCATGTACAGCGACAAGGCAGTGGCCTGAAACATGGACGTTTATTGAATCGTCATTGCGAGCGAAGCGAAGCAATCCAGAGGCCACAAGGAAAGACTGGATTGCTTCGTCGCTTCGCTCCTCGCAATGACGGACAAAAAGGCGAAGGATTTTCAAGGCCCTTCCTTCGCTTCACACGGGCCAATGGAGAGGAGAGATCGACATGTCGAAATCGTTCAGGGCGTTAGGCCTTGCGGTGGGCGTACTTGCGCTGACCCATCTGCCGGCCTCGGCACAAACCAAGGTCACCAATGAAGGCATCTCGCCGACCGAGATCGTGATCGGCACCCATCAGGATTTGTCCGGCCCGATCAAGGTGTGGGGCGTGCCGGTGTCCAACGGCATGAAAATGGCCGTGGAGGAAATCAACGCCGCCGGCGGCATCAACGGCCGCAAGCTGAAGCTGATCCTGGAGGACAATGGCTACGACCCGAAGCGCGCCGTGCTCGCCTCGCAGAAGATGATCGAGAAAGACAAGATTTTCGCCATGATCGGCCCGATGGGATCGCCCACGGTGCTTGCCGCGCAGGACATCCTGTTCGATGCGGGCATATTGCAGCTGTTTCCGCTCACCGCGGCCGAATTCACCTTCAAATTCGATCCGGCCAAGCCGCAGGAAAGGCTCAAATTCAATAACATCCTGCCCTACGTCGAGAGCACCCGGGCCGCGCTCAAATACATGATCGAAACGAAGAACTTCAAGAAGCCGTGCGTGATGCACCAGGACGACGAATACGGCAAGAGCGTGCTCGACGGCTTCACCCAGCAACTCGAATCGATGAAGCTGATCCCGGCCTCGGTCACCAGCTACAAGCGCGGCGCCTCCGATTTCAGCGCCCAGATCGCCAAGATGAAATCCGACGGCTGCGATCTCGTCGTGCTCGGCACGGTGATCCGCGAGACCATCGGCGCGATGGGCGAAGCGAAGAAGCTCGGCTGGGACGTCACCTTCCTCGGCGCTTCGCCGACCAACGTGCTTGAAGTTCCGGCGCTCGGCAAGGAAGCCGTCGAAGGGCTCTATGCCGCCGCCGGGTTCGAGATTCCCTACGAGGACACCGCCAAGGGAAAAGTGAAGGATTGGCTGGTCAACTACAAGAAGGCGTTCGGCAGCGACGCCAACACCCAGGCGATCATCGGCTACAACGCGATGATGACCTTCGCCCATTATGCCAACAAAGCGGGCAAGGACCTGACCGGCCCGAAGATGCTCGATGCCCTGGAATCCGGCGACGTTTTTCAGGACATCTTCAGTTCGCCGCCGACCAGGTTCTCGAAAACCAATCATCTCGCCAGCACGGTCACCCAGGTCCAGCAGATCCTGAAGGGCCGCTGGGTGCTGACCAAGGACAGCCTCTCGTTTTGAGCAGGGGCGATTGCCTACGGCGACATTAGCGATTGCCCGATCTCTTGCTTACCCTCCCCTGGAGGGGTCCGATCGAGCTTCGCTCGATCGCGGGTCGGCGCGTATTGCGCGAAGCGCGATGCGCGCCGGGGTGGGGTGCGCGGCGAGCAATGCTGAACAGTTTAGGCTACGGATGAAATCACCCCACCCCGACCACATCGGGTGAAGCTGCGCTTCATCCGACGTGGTCGACCCTCCCCCTGCAGGGGAGGGTAAGAAAGCATCGCCGTGTCGGCTCACTTGCGATAGCCAAACCGCGAATCCCCCATCATGACGCTCGGCGCCCGACCGCCGGCTGCCGAATTCACGAAGCCCTGCTCCGAAAGTATTAGTTCTCGCCCGCTCCCGCGTTCGGGTCCCCCCACACCCGCCCGCCCGGCGCGAAAACACGCCTTTGGCGCCGCTTGCCCGCCTATGGCGAAGGTGGTAGATGTCGGGTCATCGTACAACTTTGGTCCCGTCCTGGATCCCATTGTGTCGGCAGAACGTGCCCGCAGAGGCAGGGAATCGAAAGACGGGAAATCGAAGAGACGCAGTGCCATATTCGTTTGACGCGCCAGCGATCGGCGATTAGACGGACGCGGCGAACGTCGATAGTAACCGGAAATATGACCCCGACTAAACGGGGGCGAAGCCAAAAGCCGGTCGCGCCGTGCACCGGATGAGGAATGCAAAAGGGAGGATTTCGTCCATGAGAAGAAGAGATGTCGTCAAGGCTGGCCTCGCAACGCTTGCGGTCGGCGCGACTGGTGGCCTCGGCGGGCTCGGTACGGCGCTGGCCCAGACCAAAATGGTGCTCAAGGCATCGGACGTTCACCCGCTCGGCTATCCGACGGTTGAATCGGTGCTGGCGATGGGCAAGAAGCTCGAAGCCGCGACCAGCGGCCGGCTTTCCATTCAGATGTTCCCGTCGATGCAGCTTGGCGGCGAAAAGGAAATGATCGAGCAGGCGCAGGTCGGCGCGCTGCAGATCGCCCGCATTTCGGTCGGCGCCGTCGGCCCCGTGGTGGACGAGGTCAACGTCTTCAACATGCCGTTCGTGTTCCGCGACGCCAAGCACATGGAAGCGGTGCTGGACGGCGACATCGGCACCGAACTGCTGAACAAGATCACCGCCAATGAGAAGACCAATCTGGTGGCGCTGTGCTGGATGAATGCCGGCTCCCGCAACGTCTACAACTCAAAGCGGCCGATCAAGTCGATGGCCGACCTCAAGGGCCTCAAGATCCGGATGATCGGCAACCCGCTGTTCATCGACACCATGAATGCGCTGGGCGGCAACGGCATCGCGATGGGCTTCGACCAGGTCTACAGCGCGCTGCAGACCGGCGTGGTCGACGGAGCGGAAAACAACCTGCCGTCCTTTGTCGCGCAAAATCACTACCAGGTCGCAAAGTACTTCACGATGACCGAGCACCTGATCATTCCGGAATTGCTGGTGTTCTCGAAGACATCCTGGAACAAGCTGTCCAAGGAAGATCAGGATCTGGTCAAGAAGGTCGGACGCGAAGCCCAGGCCGAACAGCGCGTGCTGTGGTACGCGGCGGAGAAAACCGCGCTGGACAAGATGAAAGAAGTCGGCACCGAGATCGTGACGCAGATCGACAAAAAGCCGTTCCAGGAAGCGGTCAAGCCGGTCTGGGAAAAATACGGCGCCAAATATGCCGAGATGACCAAGCGCATCACGGCCGTCTCCTAGACCCATAACACGCCTGCGAGTGACGGGGCCGGCGCAAGTGCGGCCCCGTTTGCTCGCCGCGAACGCTGATCCCGTCCTAGCTGCATTCCTGGCCGCGTTTCTTGGCCGCGTTGCCCGAGGTGAAAATGCCCGAAGCCTTCTCCGAGGTGGTACTGTCCGACAAGCCCGCCGCCAGCCTGTTCCGGCGATCGATGGATACGCTGTATTGGTCCGGCGCAGTGATCTCGTGTCTCGCATTGGTGCTGATTTCCGCGATCATCCCCTGGGCGGTCTATACCCGCTACGTCCTGAACAGCGCCGCATCGTGGCCGGAACCAATGGCCGTGCTGCTGACCGTGGCCGTGACCTTCATCGGCGCCGCCAATTGCTACCGGCAGCGCATCCACATGAACATGACGGTCGGCACCAATCTGCTGTCGCCGCGCTTCAAGGTCGTCGCCGCCTTCCTCAGCGAGTTGCTGATGGGCGCGATGGCGCTGTTCATGCTGGTGTGGGGCTACAAGCTGTGCAGCGCCACCTGGGGCAACACCGTCGATGCGTTCCCCTGGCTTTCGGTCGGCATCACCTATCTTCCGATTCCGGTCGGCGGCGCGATGATGCTGCTGTTCGTGATCGAACGCCTGACCATCGGGCAGCCGCCGCAGGACGGCAGCGATACCCATATCCCGCTTGATTAAGTCCCTCTTGATTAAGTCCCGCCCGGCCCACTCCTTCGCTCCAGCATAGAAGCCATCGACATGGATATCGCGGTTCTTCTTCTCAGCATGTGCCTGTTCTTCGCGATCGGCATGCCGATCGCCTTCGCACTGGCTTTGGCCGCCCTGGTCGGCGCGCTATGGATCGACCTGCCGGTGGCGGCGGTGATGCAGCAATTGTCCAGCGGCGTCGGCAAGGTGTCGATGCTCACGGTGCCGTTCTTCGTGCTGGCCGGCGCCATCATGGCGGAAGGCGGCATGGCGCGGCGGCTGGTCGATTTCGCCGCCGTCGTGATCGGCTTCACCCGGATCCGCGGCGGCCTGTCGCAAGTCAACATTCTCGCCACCACGATCATGAGCGGCATCTCCGGCTCCTCGGTCGCCGACACCTCCGCGATCGGCTCGGTGATGATCCCGCAGATGGCCGCCAAGGGCTATCCGCGCGTATTCGCCACCAACGTCACCATCAGCGCCTCGGTGCAGGCGATCCTGGTGCCGCCGAGCCATAATGCGGTGATCTATTCGCTCGCCACCGGCGGCGTGGTCTCGATCACCAGCCTGTTTCTCGCAGGCATCGTGCCCGGCCTGCTGCTCGGCTTCTCGATCATGCTGCTGTGTTTGTACTTCGCCTATCGCGACAAGCATCCGAAGGGCGAACCGGTACCGTTCCGGCAGGCCATCCGGATGCTCGGCGACGCCACCTGGGGCATCGTGACCCTGGTGATCGTGCTCGGCGGCATTCTCACCGGCGTGTTCACGCCGATCGAGGCCGGCGCCGTGGCCTGCGTCTGGGCGTTCTTCGTCACCATGTTCATCTACCGCGACTACAAATGGTCGGAACTGCCGATGCTGACCTACCGCACCCTGCAGACGGTGGCGATGGTGCTCACTCTGGTCGCGACCGCATCCTGCTTCGGTTATATCGCGGCGCTGATGCAGATGCCGGCGAAGATGACCGAGTTCTTCGTCGCGATCTCGTCGAACAAATACGTGCTGCTGATGTGGCTCAACATCATGCTGCTGGTGCTCGGCACCGCGCTCGACCTGGCGCCGCTGCTCTTGATCTGCACGCCGATCCTGCTGCCGGTGGTGAAGAATTTCGGCATCGACCCGGTGCATTTCGGCATCGTCATGCTGCTCAATCTCGGCATCGGCCTCCTGACCCCGCCAGTCGGCACCACGCTGTTCGTCGGCTGCGCCATCGGCAAGGTTTCCGTGGACGAGGTGATGCGTGGAATCTGGCCGTTCTATTACGTCATGACCGCGGTGCTGATACTGGTGACTTATATTCCGTGGCTGTCGATGGCGCTGCCGCACGCGTTCGGATTTCGGTAATCGAAGACTCGTAGGATGGGTTGAGCACTTGCGAAACCCATCAGGGATTTCCGATGAGGTGATGGGTTTCGCAAGGGCTCAACCCATCCTACGGATACGGCTGGAACAAAGGTCACCATGTCGTAGGATGGGTTGAGCGCAGCGATACCCATCAATTCTTCCGGTGGGGTGATGGGTATCGCTTCGCTCAACCCATCCTACCTGTCTTCGCTGCCGGGCATCCACCTCTTAACAGCAGCGCAGAGCCGTAGGATGGGTTGAGCACTTGCGAAACCCATCACTTCCCGGGAAGATCGACGGACGCGACTACGGCCGTTCGCCAAAACTCTCTGCCTGATCCGAGACGTCGCCTGCCCAATCCTCGGGAAGAACTCCGAGCTTCACCATGCGATGGAACGACGAATAGGGCCAATCCCTGACCCGCGTTACAAGCCCGTGCTTGACCGGGTTTATGTGGATGTAATCGATGTGGCGTACGAGATCGCTCTCGTCGCGAACCGTATGCTCCCAGAAACGTCGCTGCCAAACGCCGCGTTCGCCTTTGGCGGCACGACTTGCTGAAACGCGTTCGCCGGGTGCGAGGCTCCGCAAGAACGTTGATTTGATCAGCTGCCAGCGCGTGGAAAAATCCCAATCGCCCTCCGGCAGTGTCCATAACGCATGAAGATGATCCGGCAACACGACCATTGCGTCGATCGTAAAGGGGTGACGCCGCCGTGTCTCACGAAAAGCGGTACGCAGGTCTTCGATATGCTCCGTCAACAAGCGCAGCCGTCGCTCCGCAAGATTGACGGTGAAAAAGAAGCTGGCTCCGTCAATGAAGTTACGACGATAATCCGTCATACGAGAATACTGTCATCGTGAAGTGATGGGTTTCGCTACGCTCAACCCATCCTACGAACAGCATCTGGCGCCTACTTCTCCGGCTCCGCGGCGAGCTGCCGGTAGCGTTCCTTGCCGTTCAGCAGGTGGCGGCGCATGGCGGCGCGCGCCTTGCGGGGCGATTTGGCGCTGATCGCCTCGAAGATGGTGCGATGTTCCTTTTCGACGTTTTCGAGATAGCGGCGCAACAACGCGGCGTCGCCGTCGAAGGTGCGGATGCTTTGACGTGGAATGATCAGGCCGCCGAGAAATTCGAGGAAGCCGACGAAGCGGCTGTTGTTGGTGGCGATCGCAATGGCGAAATGGAAATCGAAATCTTCCTTGACCGCCGGCTCACCGGTTTCGATCGCGCGGCTGAACGTCGCCAGCGCCCGGGCAATCGCCTTGATCTGCGCCGAGGTCGCCCGCTCGCAGGCGATCGCGGCGGTTTCCATTTCGACGGCGGTGCGCAGCTCGAGGATCTCGATCACGCTCGACAGCGAACCGAGTCCGTCGGGATCGATGGCATAGGGCTGCTGGCTCTCCGAATTGACGAAGGCCCCCGCGCCCTGCCGGGTCGTGACCAATCCGCGCGCCCGCAAGGCCGAGATCGCCTCGCGCACCACGGTGCGGCTGACGCCCATCGCGGCCATCATGGCCTGCTCGGTCGGCAGCTTGGCGCCGACCGCCAGACCTCCGGAACCGATCTGGGCCGCGATCCGCTCGACCACCTCTTCGGTGCGCCGCCGCGCCGGCTTGAGCGGAGACAACAGACCGGCCTGGGGCATCGTGCGCCCCTTTCCGCGAGCCAGCCTTGGTCTATCTTGTACGGTCATCGTACAAATTTGCTAACATTGCATCGAAATGGGCGCAAGCCGTTTCAGGTTGCGGTCGCCGCGGTCCACCCCAAACGCCTGCTCACAAAACTTAGTTCGATTAGGCCCTGCACGGGTCTGTACGCAAGGACGACCGTGCGTCGAAAGAATGGCTGCGCCATCCAGTCCTCCGCGCGTGCAGCGCAAAAAAGCATGATGCGTATTGCCGCGCGCCGACGCCGCCACGTGTTTCAGCGGTCGTCTGTTTTAGCGGTCGTGTTGGAAATCCGGACGTCAATGCCGCGACGATGTGCGCGGCAAACAGGCGATGGTCAGCCGAGACGGCTGATCTGCTCTTCGGTCACCACGCGCTCGAGCTTTTCGGTCTTGCTCTTGATGCGGTAACGGGGGCGTCCGTCCGCCTCGATCGGCAGGCGACTGATGATCGTATAGACGCTGCGCTGCTCGACCGTGGAGCGGCCTTGCGGTCCCTGAACCTGATGGTGAACGTCATCGTTAATCGCGTAAATATGGGCCATCGTTTACTCTCCACCGATCCCGCGCTTTTTAGTCGCTGGGGCCCCTTAAAGCAACAAATCTCGTAACTTACGGTCGAGAAGGTAAACCCAGCCAACCGGGCTTTTTAAGCCCTTCCGGGCCAATTTCACCCGCTTTAAGCTAGGAATCGGGCTGGTGGACCCCACCCTTGTACCGGTCTGCGCCCGAGTTCCGGTTCCCGCGGGTACTCCGGCTGACAGCCGCCTGGAACAGCGGGCGGCCGGGCTTTGGGCCCGGCTGCCATGCGTTTTGGCCGGGGCTCAGGAGGCCTGTTTCAGCACGGCCGGCGCCGCCTCGTCGCCCTTGAGCTCTTCCAGGCTGCGATGGCGCGGCTCGATTCCCAGCGCCCAGACCGTCACGATCTGCACCACCAGGAGCCCGATCATCAACGACATGACGCCGGCGACGCCGCGGGCCTCGAACAGCATGACCACCAGGAACGGCGTGACGATGGTGGCGCCGCGGCCCAGCGTGTTGACGATGCCCGAAGCGCGCAGCCGCACCTCGGTCGGAAACAGCTCGGGGATGTAGATGCCGAACAGCAGCGCCACCAGCACATAGATCGGGATCGTCAGGGCAAAGCCGACCGCCGGCAACGCCACCGGATCGGAAATCATCGGATAGATGATGCCG
>JAQGJF010000157.1 GCA_028290765.1 Tardiphaga sp. | reverse complement strand
CAACAGCGCCAACACCACGGCTTTCGGTGACCTTGCTCCCGGCCAGGGTTTTCGCCAGCGCGGGACGGGCGTCTTCGGCGGCGGCCAGATGGGCTACAACTGGCAGGCCAGCAACTTCGTGTTCGGCCTCGAGGGCACGATTTCCGGTCTCGACAACAAGGGTACCGTGCTGAACACCGTGTTCGGCGTCAGCCTCGACGATCGGTTCAGCTGGCGTACCGACTGGATGGCGACGGTGACGGGCCGCGTCGGCTACGCCGTGACCAACAATCTGTTCTACGTGAAGGGCGGCTATGCCGGCGTCAACGACCGCTTGTCGGTGACCGACGTGCTTCCGCCGGCCACGGGCTCGGGGTCCCAGACGCAGTGGCACAACGGCTGGACCGTTGGCGCCGGTTGGGAATACGGCATCACCCAGAACTGGATCGTCGGTCTCGAATACGACTATGCCGCGTTCGAAAAGAAGAGCTATCAGCTCGCCGGTGTCTCGCCCGGCACCTACACCTTCGATACAAAACCCCGCGATATTCAGTCGGCGGTCGTCCGTCTGAGCTACAAGTTCGGCGCGCCGCTGGTCGCGCGGTACTGAACTTTCGCTTCTCGCCCACGAACCAAAGCCCCGGCATGTCCGGGGCTTTTTTCGTTGTCGAGCAGATGGCAGTCCGGTCTAGACCATGATCGAGTAGCCGCCGTCGATCGGGATGGCGGTGCCGGTGACGAAATCGGATGCCGGTGAGGCGAGAAACACCGCGATGCCAGCAAAGTCAGAGATCGCGCCCCAGCGCGCCGCCGGCGTGCGCGCTAGAACCCGGTCATGCAGGCCGTCGATCTGCTCGCGGGCACGCTTGGTCAGGTCGGTGTCGATCCAGCCCGGCAGCACCGCATTGGCCTGGATGTTGTCGGCAGCCCAGGCGCAGGCGCAGGAGCGTGTGAACTGCACGATGCCGCCTTTGCTCGCGGCATAGGCCGGCGCAAAACTGGCGCCGAAGATCGACATCATCGAACCGATATTGATGATCTTGCCGCCGCCCGCGGCCTTCATCGCCGGGTATGCCGCCTGCGAGCACAGGAACGCGCTGGTGAGGTTGGTCTTCATCACGCTGTCCCATTCCTCGAGCTCCAGCGCGTCGGGGGCTTTGCGAATATTGGTGCCGGCGTTGTTGACGAGAATGTCGATCCGGCCGAGTTCGCGTTTGGCACGCTCGATCATGGCGCCGACCGCTTCCCTGTCGGTGACGTCGGCCGCGATCGATATCGCCTTGCCGCCATCCTGCGTGATTTCGGCGACCGCGGCCTCCGACTTCGCGGCGTTACGCCCGACGATGGCGATGGCGGCGCCGGCCTTCGCCAGCCCGCGCGCCATGCCAAGCCCGATGCCGCCATTGCCGCCGGTAACGACGGCGACCTTGCCGGTGAGGTCGAACAATGGGTTTGTCATGATGTTGCCTGATAGCCTGAGGGAAAGCGGAAGATCCGGTTACAGCAGATCAGCGCCGCGCGCGCCAGATCAGGATCAGCCCGAGAATCGCGAGCACCGCACCGAAATAGGCCCATTCGACCTGGCGGATCATGAAACTGGATTGCGGCCAGTTGACCGTACCGGTGCCCTGGCCGATCCAGAGCAGGCCGACGAGCAAAGCGAGGATGCCGAGGGTCAACAGAGGCGTGCGCAATTGTTTGCTCCGCACAAGATCTAGCCCGTAGGAAAGGCGATACGTTCGACGTCGAAATCGTCGATTATCACAAGGGGCAGGATAAAGGATAGAATATGGCTCTCGCAATACATCCGGGCCGGCTTCTGAAGCGCGAACTCGGCTCCCGCAAGCTCAGCGCCAACCGTCTGGCACTTGATCTCGGCGTGCCGTCAGGACGGATTACGAACATTCTCAAGGGGCGGTGCGCGATCACCGCGGACACCGCGGTGCGCCTTGGCCGGTACTTCGGCAACAGTGGCCAATTCTGGCTCGATTTGCAAAGCCAGTACGACATTGCCGTGATCGAGCGCGACAAGGGCGCGGACATCAATCGGCGGGTGAGGCCCGCGGACGCGGCCTGACCTCACACGTCCAGCAGATCCTCGCTGGCAAACTCGGCCTTGTCGGAGATGAACGCGAAGCGCGCTTCGGCCTTGGTGCCCATCAGCCGCTCGACGGAATCGGCGGTGCCTTCGCGGTCGTCGGCCAAAAGCACCACGCGCAGCATGGTGCGCTTGGCCGGATCCATCGTGGTTTCCTTCAATTGCGCCGGCATCATTTCGCCGAGGCCTTTGAAGCGGCCGACATCGACCTTGGCGTTGGCGTTGAATTCGCTCTTCAGGAGCGCATCCTTGTGGGCGTCGTCCTTGGCGTAGATCGTCTTGCTGCCATGGGTCAGCCGGTAGAGCGGCGGCACCGCGAGATAGAGATGGCCCTCGTCGATCAACCGCGGCGTCTGCCGGTAGAAGAAGGTGATCAGCAGCGAGGCGATATGCGCGCCGTCGACGTCGGCGTCGGTCATGATGATGATGCGCGAATAGCGCAGATCCTCTTCGCGGTAATGCGCGCCGATGCCGCAGCCGATCGCCTGCATCAGGTCGGAGAGCTGCGCATTGGCGGTGAGCTTGTCCTTGGTGGCGGAGGCGACAGTGAGGATTTTGCCGCGCAACGGCAGGATCGCCTGGGTCTTGCGGTCGCGCGCCTGCTTGGCGCTGCCGCCGGCCGAGTCGCCCTCGACGATGAACAGTTCGGAGCCCTCGGCGGCGGTGTTGGTGCAGTCGGCGAGCTTGCCGGGCAGGCGGAGCTTCTTCACCGCGGTCTTGCGCGAGATTTCCTTCTCGGCGCGGCGGCGCAGCCGTTCGTCGGCGCGCTCCAGCACGAATTCCAGGAGCTTGTTGGCCTGCACCGGATTGCCCGACAGCCAGTGATCGAACGGGTCCTTGATGGCCTGTTCGACGATGCGCTGCGCTTCGGCGGTCGCCAGGCGATCCTTGGTCTGACCCTGGAATTCCGGCTCGCGGACGAACACCGACAGCATCACCGCGGCACCGACCATGACGTCTTCGGAAGTGATGGTGCCGGCGCGCTTGCCCTGGCCGACGCGCTCGGCGTGATCCTTCAGGCCCCGCAGCAGCGCGCTGCGCATGCCGGATTCATGGGTGCCGCCATCCGGCGTCGGCACCGTGTTGCAATACGAGGAGAGAAAGCCATCGGCGTCGGCGGTCCAGGCCACCGCCCATTCGCAGGCGCCGTGGGCGCCGTTGCGCCCGGATTTGCCGGAGAAGATGTCCGGATGCACCAGGGTGTCGGCGTGGATCGCGGCGCCCAGATAGTCCTTCAGACCGCCGGGGAAGTGAAAACTGTCCTCGGCGGGGACGTCGTCGACGCCCTTGAGCAATTCGGGATCGCAGCGCCAGCGGATTTCGACGCCGCCGAACAAATAGGCCTTTGACCTGGTCATCTTGAACAGACGCTGCGGCTTGAATGTCGCCTTGCCGCCGAAGATGTCCGCGTCCGGCTTGAAACGGATTTTGGTGCCGCGGCGGTTGTTGATCTTGCCGAGATCCTCGAGCTTGCCCTTAGGGTTTCCGCGCTCGAACGCCATGCGGTAAAGCTTTTGGCCGCGCGCGACCTCGACCTCGAGCCGCGAGGAGAGGGCGTTGACGACGGAGACGCCGACGCCGTGCAGGCCGCCCGA
>JAQGJF010000155.1 GCA_028290765.1 Tardiphaga sp. | reverse complement strand
CGCCGCAGCAGTACAAGCAGCTGTTGATGATGTCCGGCTTCGACCGCTATTTCCAGATTGCGCCATGCTTCCGCGACGAGGACCCGCGTGCCGACCGGCTGCCCGGCGAGTTCTACCAGCTCGACGTCGAGATGAGTTTTGTCACCCAGGACGACGTGTTCGCGGCGATGGAGCCGGTGATTACCGGCGTGTTCGAGGATTTCGCCAAAGGCAAGCCGGTCACCAAATCATGGCCGCGGATTCCGTTCGCCGAGTCCTTGCGCAAATACGGCACCGACAAGCCCGATCTGCGCAACAGCATCATCATGCAGGACGTCTCCGAACATTTTCGCGGCTCCGGCTTCAAGGTGTTCGCGCGCATGCTGGAGGACACCAAGAACCAAGTCTGGGCGATCCCCGGACCGGGCGGCGGCAGCCGCGCCTTCTGCGACCGGATGAACTCCTGGGCGCAGGGCGAGGGCCAGCCCGGGCTCGGCTACATCATGTGGCGCGAGGGCGGCGAGGGCGCCGGTCCGCTGGCCAACAATATCGGTCCCGAGCGCACCGCGGCGATCCGCGGGCAGTTGGGATTGAAGGAGGGCGACGCCGCGTTCTTCGTCGCCGGCGATCCGGAAAAATTCTGGAAGTTTTCGGGGCTGGCCCGCACCAAGCTCGGCGAGGAGTTGAACCTGATCGACAAGGATCGGTTCGAGCTGGCCTGGATCGTCGATTTCCCGATGTACGAATACAACGAGGAAGACAAGAAGGTCGACTTCTCGCACAACCCGTTTTCGATGCCGCAGGGCGGCCTCGAAGCGCTCAACGGACAGGACCCGCTGACCATCAAGGCGTTCCAGTACGACATCACCTGCAACGGCTATGAGATCGCCTCGGGCGGCATCCGCAACCATCGGCCCGAAGCGATGGTCAAGGCGTTCGAGATCGCCGGCTATGGCGAGAAGGATGTGGTCGAGCGGTTCGGCGGCATGTACCGCGCGTTTCAGTACGGCGCGCCGCCCCATGGCGGCATGGCGGCCGGCGTCGACCGCATTGTCATGCTGTTGTGCGGCACCACCAATCTGCGCGAGATCTCGCTGTTTCCGATGAACCAGCGCGCCGAAGATTTGCTGATGGGCGCACCGTCGGATGTGACGCCCAAGCAATTGCGCGAGTTGCACATCCGGCTCAATCTGCAAGACAAGGATTAGCGCAGAACGATTTTAAGATGGTTCAAGATCGCTAACTCCGTCTTTGCGAGGAGCTCTTGCGACGAAGCAATCCAGTCTTTCTTCTTTGGCTCCTGGATTGCCTCGCTTCGCTCGCAATGACGGGGCTGGTGTCGCCGACTTAACTTAAAATCATCTGGCCTTGGAGTACTGGATCGCCCGGTCAAGCCGGGCGACGACAGCCGTGATCAGTTCTGGAGCTTCAATGAGAGCAGCTCACCGCCCGGTCGAGGCCTCGACCTGAAACCACGCCAGCGCGGCGAGCGGATTGGACTGCAGCGCGGGGACCAGCTGCATCGCCGGCACTTTGCCCCGCGGTGTGAGCTTCACGGTCAGTGTTCCACGAGGGTTTTCGACAAAGGCCACCAGGGCGTCCGCAATGGCGTTGGCATCGGGATTGGTGCGCGCCATCGCCGCGCCGTTGGCCTTGATGCTTTCGATGACGGCACGACGCGCTGCCGCGGGGTCGAGATTTTGCGTTCGCGCAAATTGCGCGACCAAGAGGTCGACGCCGCCGATGTCGCGGAGCGTGATCTCGACCGTTCCGGCCTCGATCTGCGCCGCCATCACCGCCGCCTGGAGCGGATTGGTCGAGAACACCTCGCGCGGTACATTGGCGAGCGAGACGCGGGCCGATGCTGCCAGCACGCCGCCGAGTTCGAGCTTCACCGGCTCCAGGGCGAACGTGCGCGCCCCCTCGGTCCATGCCGCTCCGAAATCGACGTCGATCGCCGCCGAGCTGATGCCGGCCGTGACCAGCGGTTTCAAAGCGGGGTCGGCCACATCGATGGGAGCGGTCATCTTCGCAATCAGGCGCGCCTTGCTCGGGATCGGGCCGACGAACTGGCCCCAGTCCAGGCTGAAATTCTCGACGTTGACGGGCGCGGTGCTGTCCTTGTAGGGCGCAACGAAGTCCTTGATCTCGGCGCCTTCGAGCAGAAGCAGCAGTCCCAGCGCCTGATCTGGCGTGGGGGGCTGACCTGGGGTTGAAAACCGTGCGGACATGCGAAGCAGGTTGGCGACGTCGAACGATTTGAGCGCGAAGCGCCCGACCTTCACCGGTCCTTTCGGGGATTTCGCATCGAGGCCCTCGAGGGCAAATTCGCCGATCTTGCCGTTTTCCAGGTTGAACCGGATCACCGCGAGCTTGAATGGGCCCTCCGGTGTATCGACGGCGATGCCGCGCACCTCGGCATGGCCGATGTGCACGCCTTCGTAGATGCCCGCTAGTCTGTCCAGCAGGTCGCGGGTTTGCGCCGGAGTCGGCGTCGTCCCCGGAGGCGATAGCAGCGCCATCAGGGCCGGGAGCTGCAGCCGCGACGGCCACACGCCGATATCATCGAAACTCATGCCGTCGAGATAGACCCGCGGGCCCTTGTCGCTGGTGATGGTGTAGGCGCCTGCCGTCAACCGCCGATAGGCGCGGTAATACCGGTCGTCGTTCGCTTTCGCCGGGTCGAGAATGATGGCAGCCGAGGCGGCATCGAAGTCGTAGGCGGTGATGTCGGTGACGTCGCCGGTGAGTTTCTCGGCCTTGCCGTTTGTTGGTGGCATCGTGGCCGTAAAGGTCATCCGCTTCAGCGTCATGGCGGCGATCTTGCCGTCCTTGACGTCGTGGAGTGCCAGGCCCGAATACGTGACGTCGCCGTAGCCCGGTGAGGCTGCGCCCCCGCCGAACGATCCGACCAGGCTGGGTGCCGTAACCGAGGACGCGGTGACGGCGGCTAACTGTTCGAGTGCGAACCGGTAAACGTCGGTGGCGGAGGATGAAACCATTGGGCGCTGCGGGCCGGCCGGGCCCGAATAGTCTTTGATCGCGATCCGCGGTGCCTTGTAGGTGAGGTGCCAGGCCTTCTGGAGGGCCATGGTCCCGCCAACCTCGACGTCGGTGACCTCGATGCCGTCGGCGGAGAATCGCGTCGGATCCGGCTGGCTGACGCCTGAGGCCGTGAAGCTGGCGATCTTCAAGCTCACCGGCGGCTGCGCGGCCGATTCGGCGGCAATGTCGGCGACCACGATGGTGCGACTCCACAGGTCGAACGACACCTTGCCATGGCTGGCTTTGCTGCCCGTCGCCCGGACCTGCTCGAACGCGGCCTCGACCTCACCGGCGACCCGGTGCTGCACGTAGAACTCGAAGCCGAGAAAACCACCCGCTACAAGGACGGCGGCGGCGATCAGGCCGACCAGGATCTTTACCATTCGGGCGGCTCCGTTTGCCGATTCAACGGCGAGAATGCCATATTGTCGGTCGCGGCGGGTTGGGAGTGTGGTATGGGCTTGCGCGATATGCGCCGCTGACATGTTGATGGGCGCAACCTTGGATGTTGCGTCCAAGTGGTTGTGCGTGCTTCACATCCGGCTCAATCGGCCGGAAAACTGACCTCTTCTGGACACAGCGGCGAAACAAAAATTCGGGGTCGGAAGCGCGGGAGCACGTATGTCGTCCTATTCAGAAGATCTTCATTCCGCGGCCTTGGCTTATCACCGCCTTCCGCGGCCGGGCAAGCTCGAGATCCAGGCGATCAAGCCGCTCGCCAACCAGCGCGACCTGGCGCTGGCCTATTCGCCGGGCGTCGCCGCGGCGTGTATGGCGATCGCTGCCGATCCCGCCGAGGCGGCGTCGCTGACGATCCGGGCCAATCTGGTGGCGGTGGTTTCCAACGGCACCGCCGTCCTCGGCCTCGGCAATATCGGGCCGCTGGCCTCGAAGCCGGTGATGGAGGGCAAGGCGGTTCTGTTCAAGAAGTTCGCCGGCATTGACGTGTTCGACATCGAAATCGCCGCCGACACCGTCGAGCGGGTGGTCGAGACGGTGGCCGCGCTGGAGCCGACCTTCGGCGGCATCAACCTCGAGGACATCAAGGGTCCGGAGTGTTTCGAGATCGAGGCGCAGCTCAAGGCGCGGATGAAAATCCCGGTATTTCACGACGATCAGCACGGCACCGCCATCATCGTCGGCGCCGCCGTCACCAACGCACTGCTGCTGAACGGCTAGAAGCTCAAAGACGTCAAGATCGTCTGCTCGGGCGCGGGAGCGGCGGCGATCGCCTGCCTCAATCTTCTGGTGTCAC
>JAQGJF010000129.1 GCA_028290765.1 Tardiphaga sp. | reverse complement strand
CTCCCCCTTGTGGGGAGGGTGCGAAGGCGGCCTTCGGCCGCCGTCACGAAAGAGGACGCCGATGCTACGCATCGGCTATGCCGACAGGCCGCTCAGGTGGGGGTTATACGACAACGACTGCATCTGTGATCACCCCACACAGGCCTCCGCTTCGCTCGACCGACCCTCCCCACAAGGGGGAGGGATCGAACTGCTTCAGCGTCCAAATCGCGATTGCCGCTCGCTAGCGACAACATCGTCCCCATGACCCTCACCCTCGCCCTCGTCCAGATCCTCAACGGCCTGCAATTCGGATTGATCCTGTTCCTGATCGCCGCCGGGCTGACGCTGGTGTTTGGCGTGATGGACTTCATCAACCTGGCGCACGGCGTGCAGTACATGGTCGGGGCGTATCTGGCCGCCGCCTTCACCGCCATGACCGGCAGTTTCGTCCTGGGCCTTGCGCTGGCGCTGCCGGCGGCGCTGGGGTTCGGGCTGCTGCTGGAACTTTTGATCTTCCGGCATCTCTATGGCCGCAGCCACCTCGACCAGGTGCTGGCCACCTTCGGCGTCATCATCTTTCTCAACCAGGCGGTAAAATTCGTCTGGGGCGCGGCGCCGCTCAGCGTGCCGATCCCCGACGCGCTCTCCGGCGCCATCGAGATCGCCGACGGCATGCTGTATCCGGTGTATCGGCTGGTCATCATCGCCGTCGGCCTCGCCGTTGGGCTGGCGCTCTATCTCATCGTCAACCGCACCCGGCTCGGCATGCTGGTGCGCGCCGGCGCCAGCAACGCCGCGATGGTATCGGCGCTCGGCGTCAACATCCGCTTTCTCTTCACCATCGTGTTCGGCGTCGGCGCCATGCTGGCCGGTTTCGCCGGCGCCATGGTGGCGCCGATCCTGTCGGTCGAACCCGGCATGGGCGACAATGTGCTGATCCTCGCCTTCGTGGTGATCGTGATCGGCGGCATCGGCTCGATCCGCGGCGCCTTCATCGCCGCGCTGCTGATCGGCCTCGTCGATACGCTCGGCCGCTTCATGGCGCCGCCGCTGTTGAAACTGGCGCTCGATCCCGCCACCGCGAGCCAGACCGGCCGCGCGCTGGCGCCGATGCTGATCTATATCCTGATGGCCGCGGTCTTGTCCTTCCGGCCCTCGGGCCTGTTCCCGTCGAAATCATGAACACCGAGGTCGACATCGCGCCCGCCGTCAGCGCGCCCGCGCGGTCCGCCTCGCCATTTGCGTTGCCGCTCGTGCTGTTCGCCCTGTTCGCGCTCGTCCCGCTGGCGGCCAGCTTCGGCCCCAGATCGTTCATCCTTGCGCTGGTGACGCGGATCATGGTGCTCGGCATTGCCGCGATGTCGCTCGATCTGTTGATCGGCTATGGCGCGATGATCTCGTTCGGCCACGCCGCCTGCGTCGGCATCGGCGCCTACAGCGTCGGCATTCTGTCGAGCCATGGCGTCGACGATGTGTTCATTCAGCTCGGCGTGGCGCTCGCCGTGTCCTGCCTGTTCGCGCTGGTAACCGGGGCGATCTCGCTGCGCACCAAGGGCGTCTATTTCATCATGATCACGCTGGCGTTCGGCCAGATGCTGTTCTTCCTCGCCACCTCGCTGGCGGCCTATGGCGGCGACGACGGCTTGACGCTGGCGTCGCGCAGCCTGGTGTTCGGCTCGAAGATTTTGAAGAACGACATGGTGCTCTATTACGTCGTGTTCGGTTTCATGCTCGGCGCCTATCTGCTGCTGCGCGCGGTCGTCGCCTCGCGGTTCGGCCGGGTGCTGCGCGGCATTGCCGAGAACCCGATCCGGATGCAGGCGATCGGTTTCGCGCCGTTTCGCTACCAGCTCACCGCCTATGTCCTTGCCGGCATGATCGCCGGCCTCGCCGGCTGTCTCTTGGCCAACCAGGCGGAATTCGTCAGCCCGGCCTATGCGACCTGGCAGCGCTCCGGCGATTTGATCTTCATCATCGTGCTCGGCGGATTGGGCACCTTGCATGGCGCCCTCATCGGCGCCGCGGTGTTCAGCCTGCTCGCCGAGTTTCTGTCGGGCTTCACCGAACACTGGGCGATGATCTTCGGGCCGATCCTGATCCTGGTGGTGCTGTTCGCGCGCGGCGGGCTCAGCGGGCTGTTCGGGAGGCGGCCATGACCATCCCGCTGCAGCTGAAGAATTTGCGCAAGAACTACGGCGCACTCAACGTCACCGACGACGTCAGCCTCGACATCGCAGCCGGCGAGCTGCACGCCATCATCGGCCCCAACGGCGCCGGCAAGACCACGCTGATCCACCAGATCTCGGGCCTCGCCCAGCCGGATTCCGGCCGCATCCTGTTCCACGGCGAAGACGTGACGGAATTGCCGATGCACGAGCGGGCGCGGCGCGGCCTGGTGCGCTCGTTCCAGATCACCTCGATCCTGCCGCGCTTCTCGACGCTGGAGAATGTCGCGCTCGCTTTGCAGGCGCACAGCGGTTCGAGCTTTCGTTTCTTCGGCAAGGCGGCGGCGGAAAAGCCGCTGAACGACGCCGCGATGGCGCTGCTGGCACGCTTCGGCCTCGCGGCGCGCGCGGCCATGCCGGCCGGCCTGATGTCGCATGGCGAGAAGCGCCAGCTCGAGCTCGCCATCGCGCTGGCGGCCCAACCCAAACTGCTGCTGCTCGACGAGCCGCTCGCCGGCACCAGCCATGATGAATCGCATCGCCTGATCGCGACCCTGCAGGAATTGCGGCGCGAACTGCCGATCGTGCTGATCGAGCATGACATGGACGCGGTGTTCGCGCTGGCCGACCGGGTGTCGGTGCTGGTCTATGGCCGTATCATCGCCTCTGGTTCGCCGCAGAGCGTACGCGACAATGCCGAGGTGCGCGCCGCCTATCTCGGCGAGGAGGCGGCCTGATGCTGCGCGTCTCCAACCTGCAGGCTGCCTATGGCGCTGCCAAAGTGCTGTTCGACATCTCGCTCGAAATCGGCGCCGGCGAGGTCGTGACATTGCTCGGCCGTAACGGCATGGGCAAGACCACCACCATCAACGCCATCATGGGGTTGATTCATCCGACCGGCGGGTCGGTCAGCTTCGGCGACAAAATTCTCACCGGCCTGCCGCCCTACCGGATCGCGCAATGCGGCATCGGTCTCGTGCCCGAGGGCCGGCAGATTTTCCCGACGCTCACGGTGGAGGAAAACCTGATCGCAACCGCCGCCTGCCGCGAGCCGCCGGCGCGCTGGACGCTGGACGATATCTACGAGTTGTTCCCGAGCCTGAAGGCGCGGCGCGGCAATTACGGCACGCAATTGTCCGGCGGCGAACAGCAGATGCTGGCGGTCGGCCGCGCGCTGATGACCAACCCGAAGCTCTTGATCCTCGACGAAGCCACCGAGGGGCTGGCGCCGTTGATCCGGCTCGAGATCTGGAACTGCCTGAAGCTGCTCAAGAGCCGGCGTCAGGCGATTTTGGTGATCGACAAGAACGTCGATGCGCTGGCCGGCTTCGCCGACCGACATGTGATCATCGAAAAGGGCCGCGTGGTCTGGACGGGAACCAGCGCCGAACTTAAAGACGATCCGACGCT
>JAQGJF010000111.1 GCA_028290765.1 Tardiphaga sp. | reverse complement strand
GAGGGCGCCGCGACAGAAGCCCAGCCGAGCACCGCCATGGTGCTCTCGTCAATGAACTGGATGGTGCCACCGGGCACGCCGCCGCCCTGCTGCGTCATCACCGACGCGGTGAAGGTGACGTTGCCGCCGGGGCTTATCGGGTTTTCGGAGGATGTCAGCGTGACGGCGGTCGGTTCGGCGATGACGACGGATTGCGCGAAGGCGGCCTCGACGGACGACAGCAGCAACGCGAACACGACAACGGCACGTTTCAATCCCAACAATTCGCAGACCACCACTGGTGTCCTCCGTCTGCAGCCCCAATGATGGGGCGCGAGACAAACGTCAAAGGTTCAAGGGAACCGCAATTTGGACGAAGGGATTTCCGAAAATCTTTCGGCACTGTGTGAGATGAATAACAAAGTACGAACGCGACACCGTTTATCAAAATCAACCCTGAGCCTTTCGCCGCCGAGGATTGCGCGTTCGCGTTGCGAAAACATCAACCGGAAGGATGATACGCCCTGTTCCGGTCGTGTGTCATAGATAGCTGTAGAATATGACTCCGTTGACCGCGCTCGCGGTCATCAACAATGCGACCAACATCGCATTCACTCTGGCGGCATCCATCATCATCGCTCGGGTTTCCGAATCGTCCTGCCTGTAAGACCTATTGGAACAGGAAGCCGCGAACCGTCACCGGTTTTCTTTTTTGCGCCGACACTTGCGGGCGGCAACAGAATCGAGTCCGGAGCAAACAGCCATCCGATCGATCCGAGGCGGCGTCGACCGCTGCCGAATCGGCCCTGAACCGACGGATGGCCGAATCGGCGGCACAGCCGAATCATGCGACCAATTGCCGTTGAGATCATCGCGCCGGCCCCCCTACAATGCGCCTTGACGATTCGCAGGCCCGCCCCGATTGCAAAACCATTCCGGTTTTTCGGGCGGCACTCAGGGGAAATGATCGATGTCGGTGGATGGAAACTGGAACATCACCATGAGCACGCCACTCGGCGAACGCCAGGCGACACTGGAGCTGAAGTCGTCAGGCTCGACGCTCACAGGCACCCAGGCCGCCGAGGGCGATTCGGCGGCGATCTTCGACGGCACCGTCAACGGCAATGACGTCGCCTGGAAAGTGTCGATCACCAATCCGATGCCGCTGACGCTGGAATTCGCCGGCAAGGTCGACGGCGGCGCCATCGCCGGCGACATGACCATCAATCCAATGGGCAGTTTTCCGTTCACCGGCATCAAGGCGTAGTCACTCCGCGCCAACTGGCTCGGCGCGCGCCGGCGCCACGCGTGGAGATGTATGGCATGCGCGCCATTCTGCCGATCGCCATCCTGATCTCGCTCGCCACTCCCGCAGGCGCGCAACGCGCGGCCGATCCCGAACCGGCCTGGCGCGCAAGCGCGCTGGCGTTGGTGCCGGCGGGGTTTGTCGCGGGCGAAGCCTACCGCACCGATGAAGCCGCGATGACCGGCTATCTCGCGGTCTATCCGGCCGATGCCAACGATCCGAAGTCGCCCGGCAGCGTGTTCGCGCCGCGGCAAGCGCTGGTCGTCAAGCTCGCCGGCAACGGTGGCGCGCTGTCGGCCGAATTGAAGCCGCGCAACGACCTGACGCGCGGCAATCGCGATAGCACCATGACCGACCCCGACGGCAATGAGGCCGAGTTCGCGAAATTCCATGCCGAACTCGCCGACAAACGCGCGTCACTTCCGCCGGGTACCGAGCCGTGCGCCCTCGGCGCATGGTCGGAGGATCGCGACCCAGGCGGCCTCAATGTGCGCGCCGAGCCTTCGGTGAAGGCGCGCATCGTCGGCACCCTGCCGCCGCCCTATCGGCTGAAACTGGGCGGCAGTGAAAACACCCCCGACGGCGGCTGGCTCACGGAATTTCGCATCGTCGGCTTTCGGCAAGGCTGGTTCCTGATCGAGGCCGCGACGCCGCCGGGAAAGAAATACGAGGACGAGACGAAATATCCGCGCCACGCGCCAAAACCCTATGCCGGGCGCGGCTGGGTCGCCGCCAACAAGGTCGGCGCCAACTACGCCAACGGCGCCAGTCGCATGGGCGGCCTGTTTCAGGCGCCGTTCGTGGATGCCAAATGGACTCCGGCGCAACGCCAACTCGGCGGCCCGCTCGACACCGACGGCGGGCCCAAGCGTATCCTGGCGTGCAGCGGATATTGGGGATTGGTGGAAAGCCAGGACGGCGTGCGCGGCTGGTGGCGCAGCCTCTGCTCCAATCAGGTGACGAATTGCAGTTGAGGGACAGCTCCGATTAGCCCTTGCCATCTCACAATTTAAAATTGTATTTTCTGAACCGCAGTGCTGGAGAGAGGGGTTGTCGCATGGCTATACGTCGACGATCGATGGCGGGACTTTTCGGCCTGCTTGTGGGTTCCGTGTCAGCCGGACTTGCCGGGCCGATTCCGAAAATTGCGCCGGAAGCAATCGAGTGGAGGCCTGCATCGATCTTCGAAAAAGACGCCAAGGGCGACAAGCTCAAAGATCAACCCCGCATGAACCTCA
>JAQGJF010000039.1 GCA_028290765.1 Tardiphaga sp. | reverse complement strand
GCCGCACGCATCCGTGCCGCTTTCGTGAAGTGCGAGGCGCCGCGCGACGGCATGGTGCGCGGCAAGGCGCACACCATGCTGAACGACGGCGATATGGATCAGCAGCGCCACATTCGTGGCGCGGTCGGTGCCATTGTCGCGAGCGTGCTGAACGATACTGCCCTGTTTGTCTCGGGCGGCGCCGAGCACCAGGGACCCGACAACGGCGGGATAGTCGCGGTCATCGCCGAAAAGCCCGGCACGGACGCAACATGTCTTGCCTCATGAGTGGCTGGCGAGATTGAGGAAACCGATGAATGTGCTGGTAACGGGCGGCGCCGGAATGATCGGCATGTCGCTGCGCAAAACCCTGGTCGAGAGGGGTCATGGGGTCACTGCGATCGACGTCACCGATTTCGGCCGCGACGATCGCGGCCTCGAAATCATCTCGATCACCGACCGTGCGGCGCTTGCGGATCTGTTCGCGCGCAAAGCATTCGACGCCGTCATCCACTGCGGCGCGATCTCGGGCCCGATGATGGCGCGGGGCGAGCCGTTGAAGATCGTCGAGGTCAACATCGACGGAACCGCGTTGCTGCTGGACCTCGCCCGCCGCCACAGCCTGCGCCGTTTCGTGTTCTGCTCGTCCATCAGCGTCTACGGCAATGTCGGCAAGGCTGACATCACCGAAGACACGCCGCTGCGACCGACTTCGGTCTACGCCGCGAGCAAAGTCGCTGGTGAACAACTGCTGCAGGCTTTCACCGCCGAATACGGGCTCAGTGGAATCAGCCTGCGCATCGGCCGGGTTTACGGACCCTACAGGCGGGGCAATTGCCACCTCTCCACGCTGATCCGCGATGCTTCTGCGGGCGAGACGACCACAATCCCGTGCGATCCGGAATTTCTCTATCACTATGTCTATGTCGACGACGTGGTTGAGGCGCAACTCGTCGCCCTGACCGCCGAGACGTTTTCGCTCAGTGCATACAATGTCGGTTCAGGCGAGGCATTGACCATGCCACAGATCGCGGAGATCGCGCGCACCGCGATTCCAGGCGCCAGGCCAATGCTGGTCGCCGGAGCCGATGATGTTCCGGATGTCCAGACAGCGTTCGACGTTTCGCGGATCGCGGCCGACCTGGCCTGGCGGCCTCGGTTCGACCTCGCCTCGGGGCTCAAAGCCCATCAGAATGCGCTGCGACCCGCGCGCTGAGCGCGAACAAAACCGACGTAAGGAGACCATCGTCATGGACGCATTCATCTGCACCACCTGCGGCACCCAGTATGCGCCGACACCGGCGCCGCCTTCCGCCTGCATCATCTGCGAGGAGGAGCGGCAATTCGTTCTGCCGAGCGGACAGGCCTGGACCACGTTGCAACGACTCGAGCGAAGCCACATGCCGACCTTCCGTGACGAAGCCGGCCTGGTCGGGATCGGGATCATGCCCGCCTTCGGCATCACCCAGCGCGCATTGCTGGTGCCCGCCGAAGACGGCAATGTGCTGTGGGACTGCGTCAGCCTGATCAGTGACGTGATGGTCAATCTGATCAAGGGCATCGGCGGCCTCAAGGCGATCGCGATCTCGCACCCGCACTACTACACCACCATGGTGGAATGGAGCCGCGCGTTCGGCGGCATTCCGGTCTATCTGCATGCGGCCGATCGCGAATGGATCATGCGGCCGGATCCGTGCCTCGAACTATGGACCGGCGAGACCAGGGCAATCGCTCCGGGACTGACGCTGCTGCGCACCGGCGGCCATTTCGACGGTGGCACCATCATGCACTGGGCCGGGGGATGCGAGGGCCGCGGCGCGCTGCTCTCCGGCGACCTGCTGCAGGTCGTCCTCGACCGCAAGCATCTTGGCTTCATGCGTTCCTATCCGAATTATATTCCGCTCGGCGCCGCCGCGGTCCGCACCATCGCGGAGCGGGTCATGCCGTTCGAATATGACGCGATCTACGGCGCCTTCTGGAACAGAGTCATTCCGAAAGATGCCAAACGCGCGATGCAGGTTTCGGTGGCGCGGCACATCGAATGGCTCGAGCGCAGCATTGTCTGACGGCTCTCGAAGGCGCGGCCTTGCAACGGGCCGATTTTATTGATGTTCAGCCGATAGGTACTTGGCTTCGCCTTACGAGGTCCGTCTGCGCTGCCCGCGCCACCATATCCCGAACGCGATCACCACCGCGCCGGCAAGGCCGAACCAGGTGATGGCGTATTGCAGGTGGTCATCCTTGAGATGCACCTCGAGCGGCCCGGGCTTGGGAATGCCGCTCTCCGGCACCGGCGATTCCAGGTCGACATAGAAGGGCGCGACCTGGCCGCTCTGGTCCCAGCCAAGCTTCCGTGCCATCGCCATTTGATCGCGGGTGAACCACAACCGCTTGTCGAGATTTTCCTGCGGCGTCAGGGCACCGGCGGAATCCGGAAAGCGCAGATAGCCGGTCAGGGTCACCGGCATGCCGGTGATCAGCCTCGCCACCGCACGGTCTTGCTGGGCGCGATCCTGCATCGTGTTCTGGACAAAGCCAGTATTGACGACGACGGTGCCACCATTGGCCAAGCGTGCCGGCAGGAAGGCCCAGGTGCCGGGACCGGAGACGTCGCTGCGCACAGCCGAACCGGAGCTATAGACCATCGCGTCCGGACGCGGCTCGAACGTCGCTGAAAAGCTGACGCGGCGGAATTCATCATCGGCTGGCGTCAGCGCACTCCATCGCGCCGCCGATGGCAATGCACCCGGCGAGGCCGCAAGCCGCTCGGTCAACGCGGCGATCAGCGCATGCTTCTCGACCCGGCGCTGCAATTGCCAGAAGCCGAGGCCGAGCAGTACCGCCAGCATCACGGCCGTGACAATTCCAAGCCCGATGACGCCGCGAGGACGTGCCGGCATTGTCGGCTTTTCGGCCATCATTTCGGCTCGCGA
>JAQGJF010001110.1 GCA_028290765.1 Tardiphaga sp. | reverse complement strand
GGCCGCATGAGCTTGGAACCGAAACCGGGCGTGAAGACGGCGGCGCTCTATCAGCGCATCCGCAACGACCTCGAAGCCCGGATCATGTCCGGCGCCTGGCCGCCCGGGCACCGCGTGCCGTTCGAGCACGAATTGATGGAGACCTATGCGTGCTCGCGCATGACGGTGAACAAGGTGCTGTCCGCGCTCGCCGAGGCCGGCCTGGTGGTGCGCCGGCGCCGGGCCGGGAGTTTCGTGTCGCGACCGCGGGTGCAATCCGCCATCCTGCAGATTCCCGATTTGAAAGCGGAGGTCGAGAAACGCGGCGAACGCTATGGCTATCGGCTGCTCGACCTGCGCAAGCGATCCGCTTCGGCGCCGGACAAAGCGCGTCTTGGCGTCGGAGCCCGAACACAGGTCATGGCGCTGCGCTGCCGGCATGAAGCGGAAGGCCAGCCGTTCGCGATCGAGGATCGGCTGATCAACCTGCAGGCGGTGCCCGACGCGCAAAAGCAGGATTTTTCGACCACGCCGCCCAACACCTGGCTGGTCGGCCATGTGCCCTGGACCGAAGCCGAGCATCGCATCACCGCCTGCAATGCCGACAAGAGCGTCGCGGCCGATCTGAAAATCGAGCCCGGCACCGCCTGCCTGGTGATCGAACGCCGCACCTGGCGCAACGGCGAGCCGATCACCGCGGTGCGGATCACCCATCCCGGACAGCTTTATGATCTGATCGCGCGGTTTACGCCGACGGGGTAGGGCGGGCTCTTTCTTATCCCTCCCCCCTTGTGGGGTCCGATTGAGCTTCGCTCGATCGTGGGTGGCTGGCCGAAGGCCAGTCGGGTGGGGGTAAGCAACGATGGGATCGCGCGTGTGGACCCCCACCCCGGCCTCCGCTTCGCTCGGCCGACCACGATCGAGCAAAGCTCGATCGGACCCCACAAGGGGGAGGGATCGCACTTCGTCACCACGCAAGTCGCCACTGTCGTAAGACGCCGCCTTATTTCTTCATCGCCCGTTCCACAAAACTATTCGTCCACAAATCATCCTTCGACGCTGCCGCATCGAACTCCTTGCCGAAGTTCGTCCCGACCTCCTTGGAGAACACCAACTGGTTCTGGAAATTCTCGACGTCGAGCCTGCCGCCGCTGGCGACGCCGCTGTTCAGAGACTTGATGGCGGCCGTGATGGCGTCGGGATCGGCCTTGGCGAAGAACTGCTTCTGGATCGCCGCGGCACCGGCTTCGGGATCCTTGACCAGCGCCGCGCTGGCCGTCTGCATGGCGCGCAGTGCCTTGACGATCAGCTCCGAGGTCTTGTCGTCGATCGGCTTCTTGGCGACGAGCACCAGATAGGGCTGGTTGGCCAGCAACGGAAACTCGTCGCCGAGCGAAATCAGGATGGTGCCGGCGCCGGACTTTGTTGCGAGGTATCCTTCCGGCGGTGACAGCACGAAGGCGTCGATGCGCTTATTCTCGAGTGCTGCCTGCAGCGCGACCGGGCTGCCGACCTGTGCGATCTTGATGTCGGTCTTCGGATCCAGTCCGCCCTTGGCCGCCAGCCAGCGCGCCGCGGTTTCCTGGGTGCCGCCGATGGCGCCGACGCCGATGGTGGCGCCCTTCAGCGCGGCGATGCGCTTGGGCAACGGATCGCCCGGCTTGACGCCGGCCTTCTCCAGGAACGACGGCGCGACCACCACTTCCAGCGTCACCTTCGACATCAGGCTATAGACGATCTCGAACGGCTGGCCTTTGGCCACCGCGCGCAGCGCGGATTCGGTGCCGACGGCGGCGAGGTCGACGTCACCGGCGTCCAATGCGGCGAGCGCGGCCGGATCGCCGCCGGGCGAGACGATCGCGGTCGCCGCCAGGCCTTCAGCCGGGAACGTGTTCAGGGCGCGGGCGGCCCACACCGGCAGGAAACTCAACGACGCAAACCCCTGCGCGATGCGGACGGTCTGCTGGGCCGACGCCAGCGCTGGAACCAAAGACAATATCACCGCAAGGGCCGCCGCGCGGGTCAGACCGTGGATTGAACGCATGCTGGGCTCCTGTTCGGATCGGTTGGTTTCAGATGTCGCTGGGGGCGTGGGCCATCGGGGTTTTCCAGCGAAGCAAGCGCCGTTCCAGCCGGCCGGCCAGGAAATTGGCGACGACCACGAAAGCCAGCAGGATGACGATGCCGGCGAACACGCCGGCCGGATCGTAGGTCGAGGAGGCTTCATGGATGAAGAGTCCCAGGCCCTGCACCGACGAGGTGAATTCGCCGACGATCACGCCGATGACGCTGTAGGGCACCGCCATGCGCATGCCGAGCAGCACGTAGGGCGCAGCCGCGGGGAGATACACATGGTAAGTCAGCTGACGCTGGTTAGCGCCCATCACCAGCGTGAGGTTGACCAACTCGCGGTCGACGGAGCGCACGCCGGTATAGACGTTGTAGAACACCAGGAAGAACACCATGATCGAGGCCAGCGCCACCTTCGATCCGATACCGATGCCGAACCAGATGATGAACAGCGGCGCCAGCGCAATCTTGGGTATGCCGTAAAACGCCATCACATAGGGCTCGAAGATCCTGGCGAGGCGCGGCGAGCGACCGAGCGCATAGCCGCCCAGAATTCCGCCGGCGACGCCGATCACATAGCCCAGCACCAGTTCCTGGCCCGTGGTCCACAGATGCGGATAGATCTCGCCGGACGCGAACAGTTCATAGAGCCGCGCCGCCACGGCGGTGGGCTTGCTGACGTAGATTTCCTTGATCAGGCGGCCCGATGACCATTGCCAGAACGCCAGCAGCGCGAGGCCCGGCAGCAGCGTCACCAGACCACGCCCCGCTTTGCCGGCAAGCGATCGCCGCCTTGCGGCCGATGTCGCGGCGGCGCCGGGCTGGCCGGCAATGGTGGCGAGGTCGTTCATGGCGTGACCTCCGCGCTCAATGGGTTCGCTGCCGGATGCCGATCTGCGACCGGAACACGGTCCAGACCGCATCATAGGCAGCCTCAAAACCGTCGTTCTTGAACGGTTCGAAGACGTTGCGCGGCCGCGGCAGATCGATCGCGATGTTGGCGAGCAGCTTTGACGGCCGCTGGCTCATGATCGCGACATGGTCGGCGAGCAGCACCGCCTCGGTGATATCGTGGGTGACGAACAAAACGGTGGCGCCGGCGTCGCGCGACAACATCTGCAGATCGTCCTGCATCACCATCCGGGTCTGCGCGTCGAGCGCGCCGAACGGCTCGTCCATCAGGATCACGTCGGGGCGGTACACCAGGGTCCGGGCGATCGAGCCGCGTTTCTGCATGCCGCCGGAGAGCTGGTTGGGGTAATACTGCTCGAACCCGGTGAGGCCGACGGATTCGAGCGCCGAAGCGACGCGCTGGCGGCGCTCGGTGGCGGCAACGCCGCGCAGCAGCAGCGGCAGCTCGACGTTTTCCGCCAATGTCTTCCAGGGAAACAATTGCGCCTGCTGCGGCACGAAGCCGACTTCCCGGTTGACCTCGGTGACGGCGCGGCCGCGGTGGCGCACCATGCCGCGCGTCGGCGCCAGCAGGCCGGCGGCCATCTGCAGCAGCGTGCTCTTGCCGCAGCCGCTGGGTCCGATCACCGCGACGAATTTTCCGTTGCCGACTGCGAGGTTGATGCCGTCGATCACGCGGACGGCGGCGCTTCCCGCCGGTGCGGGGAACTCCTGCCGGATGTCGTCGAACGAGAGCACTGCATCATTCATGGGGCACGCCTGTTCAAACCATTATGTCTAGACATAAACCGAATGTCTAGACATAATGGAAAGCGGTCGCCTTTGCGCCAGCGGAGATGATAGGCATCCATTGTCTAATTGCGAGGCAAATGCGATCCCGGCTCTCCGGGTCGGTTTGGATCCGAAGCGACGGTCGCAAGGAGCATGCAGGTGAAGGCCACAGTTCCAGCCCAGCGCCGGTTGATCGTCGGTATCTCCGGCGCCTCCGGCGTGATCTATGGGCTGCGCGTGTTGCAGCTGTTGCGCAACTCAGGCGTTGAAACCCATCTGGTGATGTCGAAGACCGCCGAGTTGACATTTGCCTATGAGACGACGGTCAAGATTGCGGAGGTCAAGGCCGCCGCGCACACGACCCACGATATCGACGACATGGCGGCTGCGATCGCCAGCGGCGGGTTTCGCACCGCCGGGATGATCGTCGCGCCGTGCTCGATCCGCTCGATGTCGGAAATCGCGACCGGCGTAACCTCGACGCTGCTGACGCGGGCCGCCGATGTCACGCTCAAGGAGCGGCGGCGGCTGGTGTTGATGGTGCGGGAAACGCCGCTGCATGGCGGCCATCTCCGGAACATGGCGGCGCTGTCCGACATCGGCGCGATCATCGCGCCGCCGGTGCCGGCGTTCTATGCGAAGCCGGAGTCGATCGAGGAGATGGTGGATCACACCGTGGGGCGCATGCTGGACCTGTTCGAGATCGATGTCGGCAACATTCGCCGCTGGGGAGAGGATCAGGACCTGAAGGCTCGACCCGTCAAAAGCTGATGGCCGGTCGCGCGATGCTGGAGCGAGAGAGAATGGATCGTTTCGACCTTGGCAGCCATTCCAGGACCATTTCGACCGCTTCGCCGCAGGCGCAGCGCTGGTTCGACCTGGGCTTGAACTGGTGCTTCGCCTTCAACAAGGCGGAGGGCGTCAAGTGCTTTCGGAAAGTGCTCGAATTCGATTCCGCATGCGCCATGGCCCATTGGGGCATCGCTTATGGAAGCGGGCCTTTTTACAACATGACGTGGCGCGACCACAGTGAGGAAGAAGCCGACAGGGCGACCGGCACCGCCTACGAACATATCCAGCTGGCGCGCGCATTGGCCGGCCATGCGACCGAGCTGGAAAACCGGCTGGTCGAGACGCTGGCCTGCCGCGTGCAGAAGCCGCATTCCGTTCCGCCAGAACAATTCGATCGCTGGGACGATGACTACGCCGCGGATCTGCGCCGCGTCTATCGGCAATATCCGGACGATCGCGATGTGACGGCGCTGTTGGTCGAAGCGCTGATCCTGCGGACGCCGAGGCGGCTGTGGGACGTCAAGACCGGATTGCCGGCAAGGAATTCAGACGTGGTCGAGGCGCTCGAGGTCTGCGAGCGCGCGATCGATCTCGCCGAACATGCCGGTGTCAGGCCGCATCCGGCGATCGTGCATCTGCACATCCACATCCTCGAGATGTCGAATGAGCCGGAACGCGCGGCGGGCTCGGCGGTCGCGCTGGCGCCGATGTGCCCGGATGCGGGACACATGAACCATATGCCGGGGCATGTCTACGTGCTCTGCGGCGACTACCAGAAGGCCAGGATCGCCAGCGAAAGAGCGATTGCGGCGAACGATCGCTATCTCGCTTACGCCGGTTCCCTCACGCCCTATACCACGGCCTGCGCGCACGACCTGCTCCTGATGATGCATGCCTGCATGTTCATGGGCCGATATCAGGACTCGATCGGCGCGGCGAACAAGCTGCGCGCCGTGCTCACGAAGGAAGTCCTCAGCGTCGAAGGCCGGCCGAGATATGCCACGAGTCTGGAAGGTTATTATTCGATGACCTTGCACGTCATGGTGCGTTTTGGGCGCTGGCAGCAGATCATCGACGCGCCGCTGCCGGACGACCCGCAGCTGTATCTGGTGTCGACGGCGATGCATCATTATGCCAGGGGCGTCGCCTGCGCGGCGCTCAAGCGTTTTGCCGAGGCCGAGGAAGCGCGCCGGCTGTTCCACGAGAGCGTGAGGCGCATCCCGTCCGATCGAAAGGTTTTCAACAACACCGCGCGCAGCATATTGGCGGTGGGCGAGAAGATGCTGGATGGCGAGCTGGAATACCACAGGGGAAATCACGAACGGGCCTATGCCGATCTGCGGGAAGCCGTCGATCGCGACGACAATCTGGAATATCTCGAGCCGTGGCCCTGGATGCATCCGCCGCGGCATGCACTGGCGGCGCTGCTGGCCGAGCAGGGCCATTACGGCGAGGCCGAGCGGGTCTATCGCGACGATCTGGGCCTGAGCGGCGCCATTCAGCGCTGCGCGCAGCATCCGGACAATGTCTGGGCGCTGCACGGCCTGGCGGAATGCCTGCAGCAGCGCGGCGAGGTCGAGGAACTGGCCATCGTGCAGAAAAAGCTGACAGCCGCGATGGCCCTGGCCGACGTGCCGATTACGTCTTCATGCATGTGCCGGACGACGGCCCAGACCCCGGAAACGAGCGATTGCTGCTCGCACGGGGATGGAGGCCGTTAACGCCGCCGGCGCCGTTTGATGCGCGCCTGAACGCGGAATCAAGGCATGTCGATTTCGACCGTCCTGTTGCCGCCGGGACACCGCGCCATGTTTTCGCGCGCCATCGCCTCGATCGTCGGCCAATTGTGACGGACGAATTCCGCGGCATCCCGATGATCCCGATGATTGGGTGCCTGGACGCGAACGCTGCAGGCCTTTCGGCTGCCGCCGTTCGAAATCTGAAAATGGAAAGTGAACCCCGTGGTTCCGTTGTCGCTGTTGAGCGACCGATCGTCGCGGCGCATTCAGTGTCCCCCCTGGCTTGCGTCGAATTGGCGCACTTTAGCTTCGCAAATTGGATTTTCGTACGGCGTCTTTGTGGCACGCGCCAAGGGAACCGCATGGACCTGCCATTCATGATTGGGGCTTGCGTCGCGATTCGCTATGAGGCAACGGCTCCGCGCGAATCCCGAACAGGTGGTTCATTCTCTGATTGACGACAGGCCTTCATCGTTTGACGTCGCAGGCGCCGCGGTGTGGGAATTCGGCACGGCTTCGGCGCGCATGAGATCGTTCGCGTCCGAGATGGTCTTTGCCGCCCTGCGCCGGCTGGCGCATTTCAGGACGCCCTGCTTCTCGGCCTGAACGATGAAGGTTTTGCCATCCCTGACGATCCCGAAGTGCTGCATACCGTGTCCCCCGCATCCGTGTCCCTTGTAGGGAAAAACACGGTGCCGGTCGGGGGCGATGTGGCACCATACATGACGGTGGGAGCGATGGTTTCCCGCGGGTTAACCGGATCGCGCAGCGATGCCATTCCCCCAACGCTGGCGCGGACAACGCGTGTCAGCTGCCGGCATTGTGCGATCAACGAGCCCTATGGCTGTTTGATTTCCGCGGCGTCGCTGATGGCGCGGAGCAAGGTGAGTAATGCGCGGTTGAGCGGGGTGGCGATGCCGTGCCGTTCGCCGGCCGCGACGACGGCGCCGGTCAGCGCGTCGGCCTCGAAGGACCGGCCGGCGAGGCGGTCGAAATACATCGAGGTGCCGGCTTCTGCCGGATAGGTCAGCAGCGTCGCCATGATCCGCGCGGCTTCATCGTCGGCGAGGTGGGCGCCGTCGGCGCGCGCCACTTCTATCGCCTCGCCGAGAATGTCGAAGCCAAGCGCGCGGACGTCGTCGCGGCGCAGCACGGCCTGGCGCTGCAGCGTCAGCGCGGTGATCGGGTTGGCCACCACGTTGATCAGCAGCTTGCGCCACGCCAGCGTCTCGAACTCCGCACTGTGCAGAACCCGCAGCGACGTTCCCTCCAGCAATTCGGCGAAAGCCCGTCCGTCGGCGTCGTCATGCACCGCGAGATCGTGGTCGGAAACGCAGCGAAGCCGGACATGGCCGGGCGCGATTCGCTCGCCATTGTAGTAGACGAGGATCGGAACGATCGTCGCACCGCTGGCGAACGGGGCAACCCGGGCGGCATGCCCGATGCCGTTCTGCATCACCGCGATCCGGGTTTGCCCCGTGCACAGCCTGGCGAGCCAGGGCGCGATCGACGGCGTCTGTTGCGCTTTGGTGCACAATAGCACCCAGTCCACCGGGGCCGCCGCCGCGGGATCGGTCAAGGTGCGGATCGGCCGCTCGACGCCCCCCTCGGCGCGGTCGAGCACGATCCGCTGCAGCGGGCTTCTCGCGCAGGCGATCACGTCATGACGGTCGGCGGCCCGCAGGCATCCAGCCATCACCCCACCGATGCTGCCGAGGCCGATCACGGCGATCGTCGATCGCGGCCGGTTCGATACTACGGGATTCATTGCTTCCACTCTCCGAATATTGCCGGCCGGCGCATCCTGGTCAACCGGCCGAATTCCTTTACGAATTCGTCAATCACTTGCGTCAAAAGGGTGGCCGCAACGCATTCCGTGGGGCACAATCGATGGGTCGATTCAAAGGGGTTTTTAGGAATGGCTGAAGCCGATCTGGATGTCGTCATCCGGCAACTCGCCAAGACGCAGTACAAGAGCCTGACGGACGCCGCCAAGAAACGGCGCGATTTTCATATGGCGCAGGCCGCCAAGGCCAAGGACAAGGGCGCCCGGGACCGGGCGAAGCAGGCGGCCAAGGATACCATGCTGCACGGCGCGGCGGCGGCCAAGCGGGTGCTGAATTCCGCCGATAACGCGGCCGACAGTTACAAGCGGGCGATGAAGAAGGCGGCGGAAGAGGCCGCGGCGGCCGCTGCGACGAAGCCGATGAAGGAAAAGCCGGCGAAGAAGGAGCCGGCGAAGAAGGCTGTGAAGAAGGTGGCCAAGAAGAAAGCATAGAATCAGCGTGGACCGTAAGGTGGGCAAAGGCGCTCTTCGCGCGTGCCCACCGTTCGATGAAAAAGGAAAACGGTGGGCTCGCTTCGCTCAGCCCACCCTAAGAATCCCCCTACTTCCGCAGCACCTGCATCATCGCATCGCCGAGAATCGCGGGCGCGCGCGGCGGCAAATAGGTGAGGCCGGCGGCTTTCGCCAGCTCCGCGATGTTTCCGGAGCTCTGTAAACCTGCGAGCGCGCCGTCGACCGCGGCGAGCAGCGCTGGATCGCTGGCCAAGCCGACATAGCCGCGATTGACCCCGATCGGATAGAAGTAGCCGGATGCGGTGAGTTTGGTGTCCGGATGCGCGGCGCGCCAGGCGTCGAAGCGGCGGGTGTCGAGCAGCGTGGCATCGAAGTCGCCGCGGTCGAGACGGCCCAGGAGATCGTCGCGGCCGGGCACCAGATGGGTGATATCGTCGATCAGCCGGCCGCTCTCGAACGTCATCAGGATGGCGTCGGCAAGGGTGCCGCTTTCGATGGCGATGCGGAGTTTCGCGAGATCGCCGATGCCGGCGATGCGACGGTCGCGCGCCTTCGGGCCGAGAATGACGGTCAGCGCCGAATACATGTAGGGCCGGCTTGGCGACAGCGCACCGAGCGGCACCCGTCGACGGCGGTCGGCCGGAACGGCGCCCTCGAAGCCGGGTAGCTTCGCGGTCTTGACGCCGGGCACCACGAGGGAATCGGTGGTCAGGGCATAGCTGCCGACCAGGGAGCAGCGGCCGTCCGACAGCAAAGCATTGGCTTCCAGTGCCGGGCTCGAATCCTCGTCGAGTTTGCTTTCGAACCATTGTAGTTTCAGCGGCCGGCCGAGGTGCGACGCCAGCGCCTCCGCCAGCGCGACGTCGAAGCCGGCATCCGGGGCGCCGCGACGATGCATGGAGAGCGGCGGCAGGTTTTCGTCGAGACAGATTTTCAGGGCTTCATCCGCGACAGCCATGGGCGGCGCGGCGAGCGTCATGAAAGCCATCGCGGCAACTGCCCATGCCGGCAGGATCTTCATGGCTTTCGCTGGCTCGACGCATAGGACCAGATCGCTTCGATCTGCTCGTCGCTCAGCAGGTCGCCCCAGGGCGGCATCCGGTTGTTCTTGCCGGTCTTCACCGTGGTGACGAAGCGCGGCCGGTCGTCGGGGAATTTGCGTAAGTCGGGCGCGACGGTGCCGGCACTGACCATGCCGAAACCATGGCAGTGCGAGCACTTCTCGGCATAGATCGCCTTGCCATTGAGCGCCGGCTCGACGGATGTTGACGCAGTCTCGCCGGCGGGCGACGCGGTCTGCGCGCTGGCCGAAGTGAGGGTGAAGGTGAGGGCGGCGAACCAGGCCGCCGCCCCCCAACTCAAAAATTTGATCACGCCTTGCAAAACCTCGTTCGACCTTACTGAGGTTTCAGCGCGAACAGCCACAGTGAGCCGCCGGCTGGAATATTGGCAAGACGTTCGTCGCCAGAGAACAGCGAGTAGACACCCCCATAGCCGCTGGTGACGGCGACATATTGCACGCCGTCCTGCTGCCACGTCACCGGTTGTCCCTCGATGCCCGAGCCGGTCTGGAACTGCCACAGTTTCTTGCCGTCGGCCGCGTCAAAGGCTTCGAACTCGCCGGTCAGCTGACCGGAGAACACCACGCCACCGGCGGTCGACAGCACGCCCGAGAAGCGCGGGATGTCGCTGCCGACTTCCCATTTGGATTTGCCGGTCAAGGGGTCAATGGCCTTGAGGTGGCCGCGCGCTCCCTCCGGCCAGTCCCACAGGTCGGTGAGATCCATGCCGAGGTACCATTCGCCGGCCTTGTAGGTGGCCGGTTCGGTCTTGTAATGGCCGCCAAAGGCCAGCGTGTTGGCATAGGCGAGGCCGGTCTGCGGGTTGAACGACATCGGCTCCCAGTTCTTGCCGCCGAGGATCGACGGATACACCACGACCTTCTTGCCATCGCGCGCGTCCTTCACCACGTCGGTCTCGACCGGACGGCCGGTCTTCATGTCGACATTGGTGGCCCAGTTGACCTTCACATAGGGATTGGCCGCGAGCAGCTTTCCGTTGGTGCGGTCGAGCACGTAGAAGAAGCCGTTGCGGTTGGCATCCATCAGCACTTTTGTCGGCTTGCCGTCGATCGTGAGATCAGCGAGCACCATCTCCGCGACTGAATCGTAGTCGAACGGATTATTCGGCGAGAACTGGTAGTGCCATTTGATCTTGCCGGTCTTCGGCTCGAGCGCCAGCACGGCGCAGGTGTAGAGATTGTCGCCGGGCCGTACCGCCGAGTTGAACGGGCCGGGATTGCCGACGCCCCAATAGACCGTGTTGAGCTCCGGATCGTAGGATCCTGTGATCCAGGTCGAGCCGCCGCCGAGTTTCCAGGTATCACCCTTCCAGGTGTCGCCACCGGGCTCGTCGGGCGAAGGAATGGTGTGGGTACGCCACAGATGCTTGCCGGTTGCCGGCTCCCATCCGTCAATAAAGCCGCGGGTGCCGAATTCGGCGCCGGAGATGCCGGTGATCACGACGCCGTCGGCGACCAGCGGCGCCACCGTCATCGAATAGCCTTCCTTGATGTCGGCGGCCTTGGAACGCCATAGCTCCTTGCCGGTCTTGGCGTCGAGCGCGATCACATTGGCGTCGAGCGTGGTGCGGAACAGTTTTCCGTCATGGATCGCGGCGCCGCGATTGATGATGCCGCAACAGACGATGCGCGGCGTTTCCGCCGGATATTCGACCTTGGTCTTCCAGATCTGCTTGCCGGTCTTGACATCGACCGC
>JAQGJF010001098.1 GCA_028290765.1 Tardiphaga sp. | reverse complement strand
GATGACGCCGATTGACTTAAAATCATCCCGCTTAGAGGCGCCCGTCGGCCTCGCGCCTCAAATGTTCCAATAATTGCTGCGCCGGCCGCGGCAACGCCTTCGGGTCCCGCACGCAGATCGCCAGTGTGCGATGGGCCCATCGATCGTGCAGCCTGATGGTCCTGATCTTCATCGCGCGGGCGCAGCGTTTGGCGGCGGCTTCAGGCACCACCGCGACGCCGATGCCCGCGGCGACCATCTGGCAGACCGCATCGAAATCCTTCAGCCGGGCCCGGAATGTCAGCCGCGCCCCCAGCCGCGCCGCCTGGGTTGCGAGATGCGCCTGCAGCGCCGAGTCATTCGCCAGCCCGACAAAATCCCGGCCCACCACATCGCGAAACGCGACCTGGCGCCGGTTCGCCAATTCATCGCCCTGCGCGACAACCAGCACCAGCCTGTCGTCGCAGAACGGAAACCGCGCGAGCCCCTCCGGCAGGGATTGATCGATGGCCAGCCCGATGTCGGCGGCGCCGGCCGCGATCGCCTCTGCAATGTCGGCGCTTTCGCGTTCCTCGACATCGACATTGATATGCGGATGCTCGCGCAGGAAGGCCGCAAGCGCCTTCGGCAGGTGTTCGGCGAGCCCGGCGGTATTGGCGAGCAGATGCACGCTGGCCTTCAGCCCGCGAGCGTAACTCGCCAGATCGCCCTGCAACCTGTCGACATCGTGCAGCACGATGCGGGCGTGGCCAAGCAGGCTTTCCCCCGCCGCGGTCAGGACGACGCCGCGCCGGCCGCGCGTGAGCAGCGCCACGCCGAGCGCATCTTCCAGGCCCTTGATCCGCGCGCTGGCCGACGCCAGAGCGAGATTGGCGGCGGCGGCGCCGCGGGTAATGCTGCGCGCCTCCGCCACCGCGACAAACAATTTGAGGTCAACCAGGTCGAACCGCATGGCTGTTTCCGCAGCTATCAGCCTTCGGCATGACCGAAGGCGAACTCCATAACCTCCAGATTGTGCCGGCTGCATGGATCGGTCAATGTGCCGGCATGCCGGACAATGTCATCTTTTTCATCGCCGCGGTCTTCGCGCTGGCGGGCTTCGTCAAGGGCGTGATCGGGCTCGGCCTGCCCACCGTCTCGATCGGCCTTTTGGCGTTGGCGATGCCGCCGGCCCATGCGCTGGCCGTCGTCATCGTGCCCGCGATCGTCACCAATATCTGGCAGACTTTCGTCGGCCCGTATCTGCGCGACATCACGCGGCGGCTATGGCCGATGCTGGCGGGCACCGCCATCGGAATCTGGTCCTGCGCCGGGCTGATGACGGGCCCTTACGCGCGCTACGCCACCATCGTTCTCGGGCTGTTGCTGGTGATCTATGCGCTGATCAGCCTGGTCAAGGTCCGGTTCAGCGTCGCGCCCGACAACGAGAAATGGGTCGGCGGCATCGTCGGCGCGGCAACCGGCGTGATCGCCGCCGCCACCGGGGTGCAGGTGATTCCCGCGATGCCCTTCATGCAGGCGATCGGCATGGAGCGGGACGAGCTGGTGCAGGCGCTCGGCGTGTTCTTCACCACGGCCACGGTGGCGCAGGCCTTCAACCTGACCCATGCCGGCCTGCTCGACGCCTCGACTGCGGTGCCCGGCATCGTGGGGATCGTGGCGGCGTTCGCCGGCATGTTCATCGGCCAGGCGGTGCGCACCCGGCTGCAGCCGGAAGTGTTCCGCCGCTGGTTCCTGATCGCGATGATGCTGCTCGGATTCTATCTCGCCGGCAGCGCGCTTTACACCGTGCTGGGATAGACGCTCTCGTATTGTCTGAGCATGATCTTTTCCGAAAACCGGTACCCACTTTTCGGGATCATGCGCTAGCGCGCCTGAAGCATCGCGACGCGGATGCCGAGAACCACGAACAGCCCGCCGAGCACGCGGTTGATCCAGAGCAGCGCGCGACCGGACGCCCTGATCCGGCTCGCGGCCCTGACGGCGAAGGCGGCGACGCCGAGACACCAGAGCGTGCCGTTGAACACGAAAATCAGGCCCAGCAGCAGGAAGGCCAGCGCCTTGTGCGGGGCATCCGCGTCGACGAATTGCGGCAGGAACGCCAGGAAAAACAGCGCCACCTTGGGATTGAGCGCGTTGGTCAGCGCGCCCTGCCAGAACACCTGACGCAACGATGTCACGCGGCTTGCCATTGCCAAATCGGCGGCCATTTCGGGCGGACGCGACAGCAGCATCCGCACCCCGGTGTACAGCAGATAGGCCGCGCCGATCAGCTTCACCACGGCGAAGGCGGCACCCGAAGCCATCAGCAGCGCCGACAGGCCGATCGCGGCGCCTAACACATGCACCAGGCAGCCGCAGCCGATCCCGAGTGCCGCGGCCGCGCCTCCCCGCCATCCCAGCTGAATGCTGCGGCCGATAATATACGCGGTATCCGGTCCCGGCGTGATGTTGAGCAGCAGGCCGGAGAGCACAAACAGCCAAAGCGCGTGAATGCCAAGCATGTGTTACCTGCGCCGCGTTTTGATACGATACATCCGGTCCGTTCCATCAACCCGACAGGCCAGCGCCATGATTCGTCTTGCCCATGCCGCAGATGTCGCCGCCGTCTCACTCATCGTCAAGGACGCATATTCCATCTACCTTGCCCGCAACGGCAAGATTCCGGGACCGATGCGCGACGACTATGCAGCGTTGATCGCCGACCAGCGCGTGCATGTCCTGGAAGAGCGTGGCGAGATCATGGGCCTCGTGGTGCTGATTCCGGAACCGCGGGCCATGCTGCTCGACAATGTGGCGGTCCATCCGCGCGCGCAGGGCCGCGGTTTCGGCATCCGGCTGATCGCCTTCGCCGAACAGCGCGCCCGCGCCGCCGGCCTTCCCGCCCTTCGTCTCTATACCCAGGACATCATGACCGAGAATCTGGCGCTGTATGGCCGGCTTGGATTTTTCGAGACCCACCGCGGCGAGGAACTCGGCCTCAACCGCGTCTACATGACGAAGACGCTGTGACGTCGTCCCAGGAGTTCGTGACCTCATCCTGAGGAGCCCGCCGCAGGCGGGCGTCTCGAAGGATGAGGTCAGCAATCTCTCGCGAGCTCCGAGAAGCTATTTGAACAGCGGCGTTCCCGGCACGAAGGCATCGAATGCCGCCCAGAATTGCCCGCGATAGCGATCCTGCTCCTGGAGGATTTCGTGCTTGGCGCCGGCGATGACGAGATGCGCGCCGCCGCGCAGGTGATAGGCAAACTCCTCGATCGCGGCCGTCGAGACGATGGTGTCGTTGCTGGCAGCGAGCATCAGCAGCGGCTGGCGGATCTGCGACGGATAGTCGGAAGCGCGAAAACCCCGCATCGCCTTGAAGGCGGCGTCGGCCCAGGCCACCGTCGGCGAGCCGATGCCCAGCGTCGGATCCTCCTCGAGGATGGCGGCGTTGCGGGCGTAGCGCACCGGATCGCTGGTGAGCCGGTTGTTGACGAAGGAGGAGGTGCCGGTCAGCCCGTCGCTGCCGCCGGGAACATAGCGGCCGCCCTGGCCGGCCAGCCGCAACAGGCGGACCAGCGCGCGGGCCGGGAACGAGGTCGAGTGGCCGGGCAGATCGATCATCGGCGCCGACAGCACGATGCGGTCGAACCAGCGCTTGCCGGCATGGGCGATCCGCAGCAGCACCGCGCCGCCCATCGAATGCGCCAGCGCGAAATAGGGCGGCGGGCAGTCCGGCAGCACCACCTGCTGCACGAAGGTTTCGACGTCCACTTCGAAATCGGCAAAGTCGCGCACGTAGCCTTTGCGCGGATCGCGCAGCCGCCGCGACGAATGACCCTGGCCGCGCCAGTCGATCATCGCCACCGCGAAGCCGCGGTCGCGCAGGTCGCGCACCGTCTCGAAATATTTTTCGATCTGCTCGCCGCGGCCGGTGAACACGCACACCGTGCCCTTGCGGCCCGCCGGCGGCGCCCAGCGCGCGAAGCGCAATTCGGCGCCATCCGGCGTCTTGATGATGCCGCTGACGACATCTTCCGGAACCGGATTGGCGGGGATCGAGACGAGCGTCATGGCGGAACCCGAATAGGTGAAAGGTGCTGAAAATCAAGGGCTGGCGGGGCGCCGGCGCAAATCATTCGAACCCTCTTGAAGGCCGCCGGCCCTCTCCCATATCACCTCTGTGCAGGCCACTCTAGGCTGCACAGCAACGAAAGCCCGGCCCGATGGCGGGCGGGTTCATTCAACAGTCGCTCAATGGAGGACTACCCTATGCGCAGCTACGATCTCACCCCGTTCTATCGTTCCACCGTCGGTTTCGACCGCTTTTTCTCGCTGCTGGACCAGGCCACCGCCGACGGCAGCCCCGGTTACCCGCCCTATAATATCGAGCGCACCGGCGAGAACGATTATCGCATCAGCGTCGCCGTCTCCGGCTTTTCGCAGGGCGAACTTTCGATCGTCGCGAAGGAAAACACGCTGACGATCAAGGGCGACAAATCCGCCAATGAGAACGGCAAGGACAAATCCGAGGTGCTGTACCGCGGTATTGCGGCGCGCGCCTTCGAACGCGTCTTCCAGCTTGCCGACTTCGTCCAGGTGAAGAACGCCTCGCTCGAGCACGGCCTGCTACATGTCGCTCTCGTCCGCGAGATTCCCGAAGCCAAGAAGCCCCGCAGCATTCCGATTGCGACCACCGGCGCACCAGCCCCGCAAGTGCTCGACAACCAGGCTGCGAAGGCCGCCGCGTAAGCGGGCTTTCGTCAGACGGTTTGCTGCGAAAGCGCCCCGGGAAACCGGGGCGCTTTTTTGTGGTCATCACGACACGGTGACCCCCGTAACGTCGCTTGGCCGCCGGCCGAAGAACCCTATGGAGCGCGACGCTCCAAGTGGAAATTTGTGTCGAAATCAATCACGGAGTTTGACGATGTTACGAACCGTTGCGGCGCTGGCTGTGAGCGCATTGATCGGAACGCTCGGCAGTCTGCCGGCGCGTGCCCAGACGGCTGCGCCGGTGCCGGCGCATAATGTCGTGCTGGTGCATGGGGCGTGGGCAGAC
>JAQGJF010001116.1 GCA_028290765.1 Tardiphaga sp. | reverse complement strand
TCGCTCACCTCGAATTGCGTGTTGCCGCAATGGCAGCTTCCCTTGATCGTCATGGCCTCTCCTGCGCCCAAAGTTCGGTTCGATGCGATGGAACCAATCTACCCGGCCGCTGCTGCCAGCGCTGTGTCAGCAGCGGGTGGGCAACGGCATTTCGCGACATCGGCACCAGATGAAATCGGACCGAACGGTCGAATTTCTCTTTCCCTTTCATAAACTTCGTTAAGTCTTTGGAGTAAGTTGGGCGGAAAGGCGCAGCAACGTCATGTCGCAACCAGGCTCGGACTACCCCTACGGGTCTTCATCGCTGCGGCCTCAGTGGCGCGATCGCTGGGCCCGCGGTCTCGCCGCGTTGGTGTTGTCGTGCATGGGCATTTCACTGTTCGCCCATCTTTCGGTTTGGCCGGTCGATCGCATCGCGCTGCTGATCGTTCTGCCGGCGCTTCTCGGAATCACGCTCGCCTTCGCTCCCGACCCCCCCGCGCTGGTCTCGCGGCTGGCGAAGCGATTGACCGTTGCCGGTTGCGCCGTTGGCCCGTTCGCCGGCCCCTGGCTTGCACCCATGATCCTTGCCGTGCCGGCTTTGCTGGCTCTTTCGGTGGCGATTGGTTCGCTGTGGGATCTCCGCCGTGGCTGAAGACCTCTCCCCCGATCTTGTCGCGTTGACGCGAACGGCGCTGCTGCTTGGACCAGCTCTGCTTGCCATGCTCCTGCTGGTGATGATCCGGTCGACGCCGCGCCAGGCCACGGCGGTGATGCTGGGCGGGCTTTGGCAATTACCGGCGCTGCTTTTGCTGAATCTCGCCGCCCGGCAACTGGGCTGGTGGCATTTCATGCCGGATACCGCGTCCGTCCTCGGCCTACCCATCGACCTATGGATCGGCTGGTCGATATGGTGGGGACCCGTCGCGGTGCTGGTATCGCGCGTGCTTCCGATGACGCTCTTGGTCATCGGTATGTTGATCGCCGACGTCGTTTCCATGCCGCTTCTTGCGCCGTTGGTTGTCCTCGGAGAACATTGGCTTGTCGGAGAAGTGGCCGCGATCCTGTTTGCTCTGCTTCCCGCCCTCGCTCTGGCCCGTTTGACGGAAGCCGACAAAAAGCCGGTGTTGCGAACCTGCTTTCACGGTCTCGGCTGGGGCGGTTACATGCTGCTGGTTCTGCCGGCCTGCGTGCTCGCTTGGGAAGGCCGCGACTATATCGATGCGCTCGCGCAGGCATCGCCTGGCCGCTGGATGCTGGCCCTGGCTGTCGGATTGCCTTCGCTGCTAATTGGATGGGCCGCAGCGCATGAATTCGCGCTCGTCGGTCGCGGCACGCCGATTCCCTACGACCCGCCGAAGCGCGTCGTCACCAGCGGCCCCTATGCTTCGATCGCCAATCCCATGCAGCTGACATCCGCGCTGGTGATGGCTTCTCTCGCCATAGTGACCGCCTCGAGCGGAGCCTGGCTGCTGCCGGTAACCTTTCTCGTCTTCGACGGCATCTTCGCCTCCTGGTATAACCGCGCGCACATCGCACTTGCCATGCCTGAGGACTGGAGCCGCTATCGCAGCGCCGTGCGCGACTGGCGCCCTCGCGCTCGCCCTTACATCGCGCGCACGGCGACCCTGCATTTTCCCGACGCCGGCCGCGATTCGGAGGCACTGGCATGGTTGATGCGGCATGCCGCCGATGGGTTGAGGATCGATATTGCACCCTTGCCCCCGACGGTGCAGCGGCAGCGCCTGGTCTATGCCAGCAGCGATCCCGATCTCGACGCGGTTGGAATCGCTGCCTTTGGCCGCGCCCTGGAACACCTCGGCGGTTTGCCGGCCTTCGCCGGTTGGGTATTGCGGCTGCCGGGTGCGAGCCATCTGGTCGAGCTTCTGACGCTCTTGCTTCCGCTGCGACGATTGACGACGCGCCTGGCGCTTTGGGCGCGGGATTGAGTGATCGCCCCGCCCATCAGCGGGCCGAGAATCCCCGTTGAGCTTCGCCGCCATCGGCGTATTGCTCAAAAACCCCAGCCATTCCGATTCGCGGAGACGCAGACCTTGAATTTCGTCTTCGTGCTCGCGGTCGGGCTTGTCGCCGGCACCATCAGCGGCATTGTCGGCACCGGCTCCTCGATCATGCTGGTGCCGGTGCTGGTGTATGAATTCGGCCCCCAGGAAGCCGTGCCGATCATGGCGGTGGCCTCGGTGATGGCCAATCTGTCGCGGATCCTGGCGTGGTGGCGCGAGGTCGACTGGCGCGCCTGCGCGGCCTATTCGGTCACCGGCATTCCGGCCGCGGCGCTCGGCGCCCGCACGCTGCTGGTGTTGCCACCCCGCGCGGTCGATATCGCCATCGGAGGCTTTTTGATTTTGATGGTGCCGGTGCGGCACTGGCTCGCCCGGCACGATATCAAACTGTCGCTATGGCATCTCGCGCTGGGCGGCGCGATCATCGGCTATCTCACCGGCATCGTGGTCTCCACCGGGCCGCTCAGCGTGCCGTTGTTCCTGTTCTACGGCCTGGCCAAGGGCGCCTTCCTCGCCACCGAGGCCGCCAGCTCGCTTGGGATCTATCTCAGCAAATCAGTGACGTTCCAGCGCTTCGGCGCGCTCTCTCCGGAGATTGCGCTGAAGGGCCTGATCGCCGGATCCTCGCTGATGATCGGCGCCTTTGTCGCCAAGCGATTCGTGCTGCGGCTCGATCCGAACGTGTTTCGGCTGGTGATGGATGGCATCATGCTCGCCGCGGGCCTATCTATGTTATGGAACGCGGCGCATTCCGCATAACGGCGATCATCCTCCATGGCCAAGAACACCCTCTCCTTTGTCTGCCAGAATTGCGGCGCGGCGTTCAATCGCTGGCAGGGCAAGTGCGAATCCTGCGGCGAGTGGAATACGCTGGTCGAGGAGGATGTCACCGGCGCGACCACGATGCCGGCGAGCATCCGCTCCAAGCGGCGCGGCCGGCTATTCAAGCTGGAATCGCTGACCGGCACCAGCCCCGACGCCCCTCGCACGACCTCCGGCATGGCCGAGCTCGATCGCGTCATCGGCGGCGGGTTTGTCCGCGGGTCGGTGCTGCTGGTCGGCGGCGATCCTGGGATCGGCAAATCGACTTTGCTGACCCAGGCCACCAGCCTGATGGCGCGGGCCGGCCACCGCGCGGTCTACATTTCGGGCGAAGAAGCCACCGCGCAGGTGCGGCTGCGCGCCGAACGCCTCGGCCTCGCCGACGCGCCGGTACAGCTCGCCTCCGAGACCTCGGTCGAGGACATCGTCTCCACGCTGTCCGAAGGCGCGGTGCCGCGCCTGATCGTGATCGATTCGATCCAGACCATGTGGACCGACACGGTCGAATCGGCGCCGGGCACGGTGACCCAGGTGCGCGCCTCGGCGCAGGCCCTGATTCGATTTGCCAAGAAATCCGGCGCCGCGATTATTCTGGTCGGCCATGTCACCAAGGACGGCCAGATTGCCGGTCCCCGCGTGGTCGAACACATGGTCGACGCGGTGCTGTCGTTCGAAGGCGAAGGCTCGCAACAAGTCCGCATCCTGCGCGCGGTGAAGAACCGGTTCGGCCCCACCGACGAAATCGGCGTGTTCGAGATGACCGGGCTCGGCCTGC
>JAQGJF010001033.1 GCA_028290765.1 Tardiphaga sp. | reverse complement strand
GGCGTCTTTCCCTTTGCGCGCAACTGGGGAACCTGTGCCGCCATGATCCTGGAGGCTTGAACATGGCTGACGAAAAAACCGGACGTCCGGTCCCGAAACCTTCCACCTATGTCGATACCGCGACCTTCTGGGAAGGCGCCAAAGGCGGCAAGCTGATGCTGCAATATTGCAAGGACACCGGACGCTATCAGCACTATCCGCGCCCGGTCTCGATCTTCACCGGCAGCCGCAACCTCGAATGGCGGGAAGCCTCGGGCAAGGGCACCATCTACGCCTGCACCGTAATCCGGGTGCCGGGCCCGGGCCTCGACGGCCGGCTGCCGCTGTCGGTCGTCACCGTCGAACTCGACGAGAAGGTCCGCATCATCGGCAACATCCTCAATGCCGATCCGGACAAGGTCGCCATCGGCCAGCGCGTCGAACTGGCATGGGACAGGCTCGGCGACGATGTGCCATACCCCGCCTTCAACCTCGTCGAGGCTGGAAAGGCCGCGTAAATGCGTCTCGAGCTCATGCTTCGCGCCCAGGCGATCCGTTATCCGGGCAAGATCGCGCTGATCTGCGGCGATGAACGCATCAGCTACGCCGAACTGGAGCGCAGGATCGCCCGCCTGGCGAGCGGCCTGCGCCGGCAGGGCGTGCGCGAGGGCGACCGCGTGGTGCTGTTTCTGCCCAACTCCACCGCGATCGTCGAATTGTTCTATGCGGCATTCTCGCTCGGCGCCATCGTGGTGCCGGTGACGACGCGGCTGACGCCGCACGAACTCGGCTATATCTGCGGGGATAGTCGGCCGGCCGCCATCGCCTTCGAGAATGACGGTGCGGCGATCACCGCCGTGCTTGACGCCAACCCGAAGGCGGTGCGGATCTCGGTCGGATCGTCGCCCGACGACGCCATTCCGTTTGCAGCCCTGGCCGAGACCGAAGCCGAGCCGATGCCGCGGCTGCAATCCGGCCTCGACGACGCGCTGATCATGTACACCTCCGGCACCACCGGTAAGCCCAAGGGCGCCATCGTCACCCATTCCAACATCGTCACCCAGCATGGTTTCATCAACGCCATCGAATGGGGCATCTCCCACGCCGACCGTTTCCTGGTCACGACGCCGCTGGCGCACCGCACCGGCTTTGCCCGGCTCGGCAATGCGCTCACCCTGGGCGGCACGCTGATCATCATGACCAGGTTCGATCCGAAGCAGACGATCGAGACCATCGCCCGCGAGAGCGTCACCGTGGCCGGCATGGTGCCGACCGTCTGCCGGATGCTGATGCCGGAGATTTCCGCCGATCCGTCGCGCTGCGCCTCGCTGCGGCGCATCGTCGTCACCGGCGAGGCCTTTCCGGTCGAACTCAAGCGACAGCTGATCGCGCTGCTGCCCAATGTCCAGTTGGTGTCGTTCTTCGCCATGACCGAGGTCGGCGGCGTGACCTCGCTGTCTCATGAAGAGCAGTTCACCCATGCGAGCTCGGTCGGTCGGCCGACGCCCGGCGTCGAAGTGCGGATCGTCGACGACCAAAGCGCCGATGTCGCCCAGGGCGAACCCGGCGAATTGCTGGTGCGGGTCGGCGAGCCCGGCCGCTACGCGGTGATGCGCGGCTATTACAACCGGCCCGAGGACACCGCCAAAGCGATCGAAGACGGCTGGATCCATACCGGCGACATGGCCAGGATCGACGCCGAAGGCTACCTGTACATCGTCGACCGCAAGAAGGATATGATCCTGAGCGGCGGCTTCAACATCTACTCCAAGGAAGTCGAACAGGCGCTGATCAGCCATGCCGGCGTAGCCGACGCCGCGGTGATCGGCGTTCCGGATCCGATCTATGGCGAGGCGGTGGTGGCCTTCCTGGAGGCACTGCCCGGCGCGGAGCTGCACGATGTTTCGATCCTCGACCACGTCAAGACCCTGATCGCCGGCTACAAGAAGCCGAAATACATCTTCGTCGTCGAAGCGTTGCCGCGCAATTCGCTGGGCAAGGTGTTGAAGCGCGAATTGCGCGAGCAGGTGGATGCGATGATGGCGGCGCGGGGGGAGCCGACGAGCACACGGCGGCAGGCGTGAGCTTGAACGAGGACGGCACCCCGTCATTGCGAGCGAAGCGAAGCAATCCAGGAGCCCCAAAGAAAAACTGGATTGCTTCGTCGCGAGAGCTCCTCGCAATGACGAACTCTTTCGGCCTGCTACACCGTGATCGCTTCCAGCAGCCGCGCTTTGTCGGCTTCATTGCCGGCATCGCCGGCGACCACGACCGTACCGCGTTCGATGGCGTAAAATCTGTCCGACACCGCGAGCGCGCCGTGCACGTTCTGCTCGACCAGCAGCACGATAGCGCCGGCCGCCTTCATCTCGCTGATGATGGCAAAAATATCGGCGACAATCATCGGCGCCAGGCCCTCGCTCGGTTCGTCGATCAGCACCAGTTGCGGACGGCCGATCATGACGCGGGCCATCGCCAGCATCTGCTGTTCACCGCCGGACAGTGTGGTGCCGGCCTGGCGGCGGCGTTCGGCGAGGCGCGGCATCCGCGCGTAGATGCGGTCGATCTCGGCCTGCTCCTCGCGGCGGGAGCGGCCGGCGCGCTGCATCAGGCCGAGTTTCAAATTCTCCTCGACGCTGAGGCCGGGAAAGATGCGGCGGTCTTCCGGAACGAAGCCGACGCCGTGCCGGCAGATCCGATCGGGCGGGTGACCGTCGAGACGGTTGCCGTCGAGCGCAATGCTGCCGGCGCTCGGACCGACCCAGCCGGCGATGGTCTTCATCAGCGTGGTCTTGCCGACGCCGTTGCGGCCGAAAATGCCGACCACCTCGCCGGGCCGGGCCTCGATGCTGACGCCCTGGATGATGTGCGAGAGCCCGTAATGGACATGAAGGTTGTCGATCTTCAACATCATGCGTGTCCGAAATAGGCTGTTTTCACCGCGGGGTCGGCCTTGACCGCGGCCGGCGTGCCCTCGGCCAGTTTCCGGCCCTGATGCATGACCACGATGTGATCGGAAATATCCATCACCACGCCGATGTCGTGCTCGATCAGCAGTATCGTCACGTCGCGCGCGAGGTCACGGATCAGAATGGCGGTGTCGGCGGTATCGGCATGGCTCATGCCCTGGGTCGGTTCATCGAGCAGAAGCACCGAGGGCTCCGCCGCCAGCGCCACCGCGATCTCCAGCCGGCGCTGTTCGCCATGCGAAAGCGCGCCCGCCAGCTCGCTGGTCTTGGCGCCGAGCTGGAAGCGCTCGACCAGCGCATCGACGCGGGCCAGCGCGCGATCGCTTCGGCCGACTGGCAGCAGGAAACGGCTTTGCGGTTCGAGCCGCTGCGCGGCCAGCCGCAAATTCTCGAACACGGTGAGTTCGAAGAACAGATTGGTGATCTGGAACGAACGGCCGAGGCCGGCGCGCTGCATCAGATGCGGCGGCGAGGCGGTGCGGTCGACACCACGCAGCACGACCCGGCCCGAATGGGGCCGGATCAGCCCGCTGATCAGATTGAACAGCGTCGACTTGCCGGCGCCGTTGGGACCGATGACGGTGGTGATGGCATTGGGCGCGGCCGCGAACGACACGTCGTTGACGGCGTGAATGCCGCCAAAGGCGACGCCGAGATTGTGGACTTCGAGCACCGGATTCATCGGAGACCCCCGCCTAACAAGCGTTCGATCCGCGGCCGGATCAACCCCATCAGCCCCTTGGGCAGGAAGATGACGGCGGCCATGAACAGCAGGCCGATGATCAAAAGGTGATGCTCCGTCCATGAGCCGATGACGGATTTCAGGACGGTCAGGATCACCCCGCCATACAGCGCGCCGGCGAGCGTGCCGACCCCGCCGGTAACGACGGTGATGATGGCGTTGCCGGAAGTCGAGAAGAACAACAGCTCCGGCGAGACGAAACCACGCAGCATCGGATAAAGCGCCCCCGACAGCCCCGCGACCACCGCCGCCGTCACATAGGCCGCCAGCCGCGCGTTGCGGGTCGAGTAGCCGAGGAACGGTACCCGTCGCTCATTGGCGCGCAGCGCGACCAGCACCCGCCCGAATGGCGTATCGAGCAGATAGGCGCTGATGAGGTAGAGAATGATAATCACGCCAAGCGTCACCAGGAAAAAGCCGGCCGGCGCGTTCGACATCACGGTGCCGACGCCGAAATCGATCGGCACGATCGGGATCCCGATCAACCCGTCGGAGGCGCCGAGGCTTCGCGTGTTGTAGACGGCCTTCGCCGCCACCTGGGCGAGGCCGAAGGTGACCAGCGCGAAATAGACGCCGCGCACCCGGTTGGCGATCAGGCCGGCAGCAACGCCGAGGACCAGGGAAACCGCCAGCACCGCCGCCATCGCCGCCCAGAACGATGGAATCTGCTTCAGCACCACGGCGGAGACATAGGCGCCGAGACCGAAATACAGCGCCTGCCCCAGCGACAACAAGCCGGTATAGCCGAGCAGGATATCAACGGAGAGCGCCAGCCCGGCGAAGATCAGCGCCTCGGTGGCGAGACGCAGAAAAAACGTGTCACCCAATGCCGAGCCCACCGCGGCAAAGATCAGCCCGGCAATAATAAAGACCGCCACCAACACGTGGCTGGCGCGCATGGCGAGACTCAGCCGGTCAATGACCTGAGGCGTTGCGATGGCTGCGGGATCACGCATGACCGAGCCGCCCGAACAGACCCTGCGGCCGGATGACGAGGACCAGCACCATGATGCCGAACACGATCGGATCGCTCCACACCGGCGAGACCACCAGGCTCGACATCGCCTGGATCTGGGTGATGAGAAGTCCGGCCACTACCGCCCCGGCGATCGACCCCATGCCGCCGACGATCACGACGGTGAAGGCCAGGAACACGAAATCGCGGCCCATGGTCGGAAACACCGAATAGATCGGCGCCAGCAGCACGCCGGCCAATCCGGCCAGCGCCACGCCGAAGGCAAAGGTGCCGGCAAATACCCGCGTCACCGGCACGCCGAGCGAGGCCGCCATGTTGCGATCGAACGCCGCGGCGCGCACGATGGCGCCGAGCCGCGTCTTGTTGACCACCAGCGCGACCGCGGCGACGATGGCCAGACCGAACACAATCAGGAACAGGCGGTAGTTGGGCAGGATGACGCCCATCAGCTCGATGGCGCCGGTGATCGGCGTCGGCGGCCGCTGGGTGTTGGGGCCGAATACCACCTTGAGGCCTTCCTCGACCACGAGGCCGAGCCCGAAGGTGAGCAGCAATGTGGTCACATGCCGGTCCGGCGTGTTGAAGACTCGCTGGATCAGCCCGCGCTCCACCGCATAGCCGATCGGGATCATCACCAGCGGCACGATAATGAGCAGCAACCAGAAGCTGACGCCGGAGGCGCCGAGCGCCAGCGCCAGATAGGCGCCCACGGCGTAGAACTCGCCATGGGCCATATTGATGACATCGAGCAGCCCGAAGATGATGGTGAGGCCGAGCGCGACCAGCACCACGGCGACCCCGAGCGAGAGCCCGGTGATCATCTGCGGCGCCAGTACGAACTGGATATATTCAAGAAAGACAGTCATTCGGCATTACCCCCCACGCAGTGCTCGTCATTGCGAGCGCAGCGAAGCAATCCAGGGGCCACAAGCAAGGCTGGATTGCTTCGTCGCAAGGGCTCCTCGCAATGACGACGCATTTTGCTCAGAATCGCTTGCACTCGTCGGGACCGATCGCCTCATCCCCGCCGACGTCACCGACGATCTTGAAGGCGCCGCCGGTGACGCGGACTACATACATCGGCTGGATCGCCTGATGATCGCCGGCACGCATGGTCTTCTTGCCCTGCGGCGTCATCCATTCCAGGCCGCGCATGGCCTCGCGCACCTTGTCGGTCTCGGTCGACTTGGCCTTCTCGACCGCCGCCTTGTAGAAGTAGATCAGGCCATAGGAATCGGCGCCGTACAGATCAGGCTCGGCCTTGGTCGCGGCCTTGAACGCCTCGACGAACTTCTTGTTGTCGGGGTTGTCGATCTGGGTCGAATAGCCGACACCGGTTCCGAAGCCGTCGGCGGCGGCGCCGATGGCGCCGATGTTCTGCGATGTCACCGTGCCGGAGGCCCCGACCACCAGCAGATTCTTGGCCAGGCCGAAATCCTGCATCTGGGTCAAAAGGCGCACGGTGTCGTTGCCGGCGACCGACGTGTAGAGCACTTCCGGCTTGGCCTGACGCAGCTGGCCGAAATATTGCGTGTAGTCCTTGCTGTCGAGCGGAGCGAACACTTCGCCGACCGACTCCGCTCCCAGTCCCTCGACCGTCTTCTTGAAGGTCGCGACGGTGGAGCGCCCCATCTCATAGTCCGGCCCGAGGAAGAACACCTTTGCCTTCGGCTTCTGCTTAGCCACCCAGGCGGCCAGTGCGGCCGACTGCTGGCCGGCGCGCGCGTTGACCCGGAACACGTTGGGCGAACATTTGTCGCCGGTGATCGAATCCGCAAAGGACACCGTGGTCGCGATCAGCTTGCCGGCGCGCTCGGCGGTCTGCCCGACCGCCAGGGTCGAACCGGAATTGACGGTGCCGGTCAGGAAGTCGACCTTCTGCACTTCGAACAGTTTTTCGGCCTTCTGCACCGCGACGGAGGGATTGGCTTCCTCGTCCTCGAAGATCAGCTGCACCTGACGGCCCATGATGCCGCCCGCGGCATTGACCTCCTTGGTGGCCAACTCGAGCCCCCAGCGCACCTGCTGCCCGATCGGCGTATAGGTGCCCGACAGCGGCGTGACGACGCCGATCTTGATGGCGTCTTGGGCCAGCGCCGATCCACTCAGCGCGGTGGTGACGAGCAGGCTCGTCAGGATAGCGGTGGTTTTGGTCATGTGTTGGTCTCCCTTTGGATTAATTTTGATTGGATGGTGATGAAGCAATGGGATCCCTCCCCCCTTGCGGGGTCCGATCGAGCTTTGCTCGATCGTAGTCGGCCGAGCGAAGCGGAGGCCGGGGTGGGGGTAGCCACGAGCGAAGCTTCCGTTGGGGTACCCCCACCCGACCGGCCTTCGGCCGGCCACCCACGATCGAGCTTTCGCTCGATCGGACCCCGCAAGGGGGAGGGATAAGAGGTGTGGCGACCGCGTATTTCATAAGTACCTCACAGCCCCTTGAACTGCGGCGGGCGCTTGGCATTAAAAGCTTCGACGCCTTCCTTGAAGTCCTCGGATTGGCGCAGCCGGCTATAGCAATGGCCTTCCAGCTCGATGGCAATCGCCAGCGTCGAGTCCTCGGTATCGTTCAGAAGCTTCTTGGCGGTGCGCTGCGCCAGTGGCGAGAAGCTGCGCAATTCATCGACCAGCGCGTCGGTGGCCTTTTCGAGATCAGCGTCGGGAACGCATTCGGTGGCGATGCCCCAGTCATAGGCCTGCTTGGCCGGAATGCGCTTGGAGCGCATCACGATGTCCTTGGTGCGGGTGATGCCGATCATCTTCTGCAGCCGCGCCGAGCCGCCGGATCCGGGGATCTGTCCGAGCTTCTGTTCCGGCAGCGCGTAGAAAGTCGTCTCCGAGGCGATGCGGAAATCGCAGGCCAGCGAGAATTCGAAGCCGACGCCGAAGCAGTAGCCGCGGTTGGCGACGATCACCGGCTTGGCGCAGCGCGCTGGCGCGGCGATGTTCCAGGCCAGCTTCGAGACGTGCTCGGGCGTCGCTTCCATGAAGCCGCCGATATTGCCGCCGCTGGAGAAATGCTGGCCGATCGCGCGGGCCACGATGACGCGTACCCGCTTGTCTTCGTCCAGCGTCTCGAACACCAGACGCAACTGGTCGCGTTGCGGCATCGCCACGATGTTGAACGGCGGACGGTCGAGGATGATATCGGCGCGCTCGTGGGCTTCGTCCAGTTCGACGCGGAAGCCATCGAGTTTGGCGAGACGGGGATCGACGAAGGCATAGGGTGAAGGCATGTGATGGGTCCTTTTCTTGATGGTTTCAGGAATGATTCGAAGGCGGTTGTTGTTCGATGTCGTATTCACCGGCCACCAGCATCCGGCGCAGCAACTTGCCCACCGGCGATTTCGGAATGGCGTCGACGAAGACAAAGCGTCGCGGCCGCTTGAAGTTGGCGAGACCCGAAGTGCGGCAGAACTGATCGAGTTCGGCCGTTTCCACCGATGTCTTGCGCTTGACGAAAGCCGTGACCACCTTGCCCCAGCGCTCGTCCGGCAGCCCGACCACGGCCACTTCCGAGACCGCCGGATGCAGCGACAGGCAGCTTTCGATCTCGACCGGCGAGACGTTCTCGCCGCCGGTGATGATCATGTCGTCGACCCGCCCGGTCACGAACAGATCGCCGTCGTCGTCGATGAAGCCGGTGTCGCCGGTAAAATACCAGCCGTCGCGTAGCGACTTGGCGTCGGCCTCGGGGCGCTGCCAATAGCCCTCGAAGGATTCGTCCCCGGCTAGCAGCGCGGCAATCTCGCCCTCCTCGCCCACAGCGGCGAGATCAGACACCGACTTGCCGCCGAGCTTGACGACGCGGACCATCTGGTTGATGCCGGCCCGCCCGGCCGAGCCGGGCTTGGCGACGGCGTACTGGTCGATCGTAAAAGTGTAGATCTCCGAGCTGCCATAATGGTTGACGAACAGATCCGGCTTGAACGCCTGGTCGAGCTGCTTCAGCAATCCATCGGTCATCGACGCGCCGGCGAAGCCCAGCTTGCGCACGCTGGACACGTCGGTGCGCGCAAAATCGGCGTGATGGACCAAATCGTGATAGAGCGTCGGCACCAGATAGAGGTTGGTGACTTTCTCGTTGGCGATGGCGGCAAGCGCCCCGGCCGAATCGTAGCGCGGCAGGCACACAAATGTGCCGCCGATCAGCGACATCGCGATCAGCGAGCGCACGCCCATGGTATGATACAGCGGCATCACCCCGAGCGTCCGCTCGCCGCGGCCGTACATGTTCTGCGCGACATGGGCGATGCCCGCCGCGCGTTCCGCGGCATGGCGGCGCGGCACGCCCTTCGGCTTCGACGTCGTTCCCGACGTATAGAGCATGATCGACCAGGCGTCGGCGGAAACCCGCGGCGTCACGTCCGCCGCCTGACCCGCGATCAATTGCGCGAAGCTGGCGGCATCGCCATCGGAAATGCCAACCGCGATGCGGCACAATCCGCGTGCCCGCGGCGAACCGGCTATCGCCTCCGCCGAGACGTCCTGATAGACGATCGCGCGGGCCTGCGAGTCCGACAGATAGAACTCGATTTCATCCGACTTGGCGCGCCAGTTGATCGGCGTCACGACGAGACCGGCGAGCTGACAGGCCCAATGCAGGGTCGCGGCTTCCCAGCGGTTCTGCAGCGCGGTGAGGATGTGATCGCCGGGCTTCAGGCCGAGTTGATCGAACGCCGTGACCAGCGCCGATATCTTGCCGTGCCATTCGCGATAGGTGAGCCGGATGTCGCCATCGACGATGGCGAGTGCGCCCGGATCGCGCGCGACGCTGGCGATGAGGCTGGTGCCGAGATCAAACATGGTGCTTGCGTTCCTTCAGAAGGGTCGGCGCCAATTCGGCGGCAGCCTCGAGCGCCGCGCGAACGATCGGCGTGTAGCCGGTGCAGCGGCACAGATGGCCGCTGAGCAGGTCGCGGATCTGCGCTTCGGTCGGTTCGGGATTGGTTCGCAGGAATACATCCAGCGACATCAGGATTCCGGCGGTACAGAACCCGCACTGCAAGGCGTGATGGCGACGGAATGCCGCCTGCAGCACCGATAGCCGGCCCGGCGCCGGAGCCAGGCCTTCGACAGTACGCAGCTCGCAACCCTCGACCTGGACCGCGAGCGTCAGGCAGGCGCGCGTCATCATGCCGTCGACGGAAACCGTGCAGGCGCCGCAAACGCCGTGCTCGCAGCCGACATGGGTTCCGGTGGCGCCGATCTGGTGGCGCAGAAAATCTGTCAGCAGCATGCGCGGCTCGGCTTCGCCCTCGACGGACCGGCCGTTGAGGGTGAAAGCGACTCGATGCCGTTGGCTGGCGCTCAGGCGTGACATTGCACGGCCTCCTCGATCACGGCACGCCCGACCCTGCGCACCAGTTCGCGGCGATAGCGCGCGGTGGCGTGGACGTCGTCACGGGCCTCGAGCTCATAGGCCAGGGCGTTGAGCGCATCGTCGAGCGCGCTGCCGTCGAGGCGCGGCCAGTCGCGGGCCTCGGGCTTGTCGGCGACGCCGCCCACGGCGAACCGGATGCCCTTGTCGTGAACCGTTGCCGCGCAGGCGACGACGGCAAAATCACCGTGACGCCGTGCCACCTCGCGAAAGCCATAGCCGCGCCCCTGCACGACGGGGAACGACACCGCTTCGATCATTTCGTCGTCGCCCCGCGCCGTACTCATCATGCCGGTGATATATTCGGCGGCCGCAACGCGACGGCGTTTCTTGCGGCTGCGCAAATGCACCGCGCCGCCAAGCGCAATCAACGACAGCGGCAATTCGGCGCTCGGATCGGCGTGGGCGATCGATCCGCAGACCGTGCCGCGGCTGCGGGTCTGGGCGTGGCCGGTCCAGGGCAGCGCCAGCGCGATCAACGGCAGCTTTTCAGCGAGTTGGTTCCAGCCCAGCAATTTTGCTTGCCGCACGCCCGCGCCGATAACGATTTCGCCCTTGACCTCGTCGATACCGTCGAGCGCATCGATGCGCATGATGTCGACCAGCACCTTCGGCCGCGCCAGGCGCATGTTCAGCATCGCCATGAAGGATTGGCCGCCTGCGAGGATGCGGGCGTCGGCGCCCTCCTCGTCGAGCACCGCCAGCGCTTCGTCGAGCGATTCGGCGCGGACATAGTCGAAGGCCGCAGGTTTCATCCGCGCCTCCCGGTCCATTTCGCGCGCAACCTCGCCAGCCAACCGCCGGACGATGCCGCGCCGCCGCCGGCATGACGGGCCAGTGCCGCAAAGAATTGCCCGATGATCACACGTGCCGCGCCGTCCAGCAGCCGGCCTCCGATGCTCGCGACCTTGCCGCCGATCGCGGCGGTATATTTGTAGTCGATGACAGTGCCGCCGTTCTCGCCGGCAGTCAGCGTGATGCGGCCCTCGCCGCCACCGAATCCGAGCGCTCCGTCGGCCGAGCCGCCCAGCGTCACTGCATGCGGCGGATCGAGATCCGACAAAACGACCTCGGCGCGGTAGCGGCCTTTGACAGGACCGATGCCGATGGTGACTTCGGCGCGAAAATGCGTATCGGAGATTTTTTCCACGCCGTGACAGCCGGGGATGACGGCCTGCAGCGTGTTCGGATCGAGCAGCATCGCCCATACCGCGGCCGGCGGCGCGGCGACGCTGGCGTGGCCTTCGCCGTGCAGACTGCGCTCGCCCGGCTTCGCGGCGACGGGCTGTGCGCGCGATCCCTGCGGCGCCGCGGGTTCCTCGCCGTGAATGAAGGCCGCAAGCTTGGCCGGCACCAGCGGCAGCGTGATGTTCTTTTCGCCGAGCGCATCCGCCACCGCGTTGGCAATACACACTGGCGTCGACATGCAATTGCCTTCGCCGACGCCCTTGGCGCCGAGCGGCGTGAACGGCGACGGCGTCTCCATGTGAATGATGACCGGCTCCGGAATTTCCGTCGCGGTTGGCACCAGGTAATCGGCAAAGGTGCCGCTCAGGAAACTGCCGTCGGAGCCGTAGGAGAATTCCTCGTACAGCGCCGCGCCAAGCCCCTGGCCGAAACCGCCGCGGATCTGGCCGTCGACCATGGCGGGATGCAGGATGGTGCCGCAGTCATGCATCGTGACGTAGCGATCGATGCGGGTCTCGCCGGTAACGCGGTCGACCTCGACGCCGCAAAAATCAAATACCAGGCCGTGGCACAGCGACGAATTGATGTGGTCGGCGTCGTCGGGCGCCGTCAGTTCCGGCGGAGTCCAGAACGCGGTTTCGCGAATGGTGTGGCCGACATCGTCCGGCAGCGAAGCCGGCGACCAATGGCTCAACGCCGCCACCCGCGAGAACGACAGCGCATTGTCGGGGTTGGTTCGGGAGCCGACCTTGCCCTTGGCGAACACGACATCGCCGGCGTCGATATTCAACTGCGCCGCGGCGATACGCGCCAGGCGCGCTGCCAATCGATCGGCCGCGATCTTGGCGGTGCCGGCGACGGCGGCGGCAAAACGGCTGGCATAGTTGCCCGATGCGATCGACCAGGCGTCCTTGGCGGTATCGACCTCGGTATTGACGCGCACATCCGCCGGCACAAGGCCGAAGACATCGGCGACCACCTGCGAGAGCACGGTGCGGTGGCCCTGCCCCTGCGGCACCGAAGCGACGTGCACCGCCACGCCGCCGACCGGATCGATCGAAACGGTGGCGGTGGCCTGGGCGCCGTTCTTCGGGCCGGCCTTACGCCGCTCGGCGGGCGTCAGCACCGTGGTGATGTAGCCCATGTTGGAAACCGACGGCTCGACCACCGCCGCATAACCGATGCCGTAAAGCCGCCCCTCGGCGCGCGCCGCATCGCGGCGCTGTTTCAATTCGGCGAGGCCGCCTTTGTCGGCGCCCAGTTCGATGCCGCCGACATAGTCGCCCGAATCCAACAGCGCGCCGGAGGCGGTGCGATAGGGAAACGCATCGGATCGAACGAGGTTGCGTCTTATAACATCGAGCGGATCGAGACCAAGCTCGACCGCGATGCATTGCACCAGGCGCTCCAGCGCGAAATAGACCTGCGGACCGCCAAAGCCACGATTGAGTCCGGTCGGGGTCTTGTTGGTCACCACCACGCGGTTGCGGACCGCGAGATGGCGGATGTCGTAGGCGCCGGTGAGATTGCCGTGCATGCGGTACAGCGTCGCCGGCTCCGGCGCGCGCAGATGCGCGCCGCAATCCTCGACCTGGTCCCAATCGAGCGCGAGAATCCTGCCGTCGCGATCGACCGCCGCCGACAGCGTGGTGGCGCGATTGGTGGCCGAGGTCGATGCGGAGAGATGCTCGAACCGGTCCTCGATCCACTTCACCGGCCGGCCGGCAACGCGGGCGGCGGCGGCGATCAGCACGATGTAGGGAAACACCCCCTGCTTGACACCAAAACTGCCGCCGGAATCCGGCGGGGTGCGCAGCCGCAACCGGTTGCCGGGCACCTTCAGCGCCCGCGAGATCACCGCGTGAATGCTGAACGGCCCTTGAAAGTTGGCCAGCACGTCGAAGGCATCTTCGCTCGGATTGTAGTCGGCGACGACGCCGTAGGTTTCGATCGGCGTGCAGGAATTGCGCGGGTAGCCGATATCGATGGAGATGCGATGCGCGGCCTGGGCAAAAGCCGTCTCGGGATCGCCATAGCGAAAGTGCCGGTCGCTGGCGACGTTGTTGGGAAAGCCGTCATGCAGCAGCGGTGCCCCGGGTGCGATCGCCTTGAGCGGATCGATCACCGCCGGACGGCTGGCGTAGCGCACCTCGATCAGATCGAGGGCGTCCTCGGCCTTGTAGCGGTCCGACGCGACCACGATGGCAACCGGTTCGCCGACATAGCGAACGCGATCGACCGCCATCGGCCAACATTCGACCGGCGCCTTGACGCCAACGACCAGGCTGGTGGTCAGGGCCTTGATATCGGCACCGGTCAGGACGGCGGCAACACCGGGAGCTTTCCTTGCTGCAGTGGTTTCGATGGAAATAATATCGGCATGGCCGTGGGGCGAGCGAAGGATGGCTGCGTGAAGCGTGCCGGCGCTGACACCGAGATCGTCGATGAAGCGGCCACCGCCGCTCAGCAGCGCGCCGTCTTCCACGCGCTCGATCGATCGGCCGACCCAGGGGGTATCGGCAGATGATTCAGGGTTGCGTGTTGTGGCGGCGGATTGCTTCATCCCGATGGTCCTTGTCGACCGCGTTCTTCGGGACGCGTCTCAAGGCGATATTTCGGGGATACAACGGCGAGCGGCCATACCGCCCGCTCTCAAAACTTACCAGCAAGTCTCATTTCGCGTGCTGCAATGCAGCAACTGTCATTCCGGGGGTCCCCTTGGCGGGAGCCCGGAATCCATAGTCCCCGCGGTCGTGATGGCGTACTACGTCTATCTCATGGCGAGCAAAAAGCACGGCACGCTGTATCTCGGCGTCACAAGGGATATCGTGCGCCGCGGGTATGAACATCGAACAAAGGCGGTCGATGGTTTCACCTCGCGCTACGGCGTCGACAAGCTGGTCTGGTTTGAAATCTACGACGATGTCTTGACGGCGATCACGCGTGAGAAGGAATTGAAGAAATGGCGGCGCGATTGGAAGATACGGTTCATTGAATAGCAAAATCCGGGGTGGGTAGATCTCTACCCCGGTATAACGCAATGAGACCGGGGTTATGGATTCCGGGCCCGCGCAAGCGCGCGTCCCGGAATGACCAGTTTCTAGTGCGCGAGCCGCGACACCGCGCGGAATTCACGTGGGCTGACACCGGTATGGTTGCGGAAAAACCGGGTGAAATGCGCCGGCACGTCAAAACCCAGTCGGGTGCCGATCTCGGCCACATTGGCGTTGTCGTTGACCACCGCATCGACCGCGCGTTCCAGCCGCATGACGTTGAGATAGACCCGGGGCGGAACGCCGATCGAGGATTCGAACAGACGAAAGAAATGCGCCCGCGACAATCCGGCTTCCCTGGCCAGGACGGCCACATCGACATTGCGGGAAACATCGGTGCGAATGGCTTCGGCGACGCGGCGAATCCGCCAGTCGGCCCGCGAGGTGTTCATGGCGCGCAGCGACGCCGGAAAACTACGCCACGGCGTGAAGCGCTCGATCACCGCGATCATGAGATCAGACAGCAGCACTTCGTGCTCGCCGCTTCCATCGGGCCGGGCCATCATGTCGGCGGCGAGATCCCGCGCCAGTTGGCGAATCCGCGGCGAGATTTCACCGCAAGGTTGTGCGAAGAAGCCGGGCGCCCCGCTCGCCGCCCAGGCCGGGCGAAACGCCTTCAGCCATTGCGGCTCGACATAGAGTGCCAGGATCAGGGTACGCGGCCGCGCCGGATCATGGACGTAGGCGTGGGACTGCCAGCCATCGACCATCACCGCGCTGGTATCGGTCAGCGGCACCACGGTATCGCCGACCAGGAACTGGGTGTCGGCGCCTTCGACCTTGAGCAGTACGTGGCAATGCGGATGCGCGTGGCGCACCAATGAGGCGTCCATGTCGAGCAACGCGACCCGGCCAAAGCTTCCATGAGCAATGCGCAGCGCCGTGGACATCCCGCTCCCTTTAAACGTTGGTTTTCCAGGGGATCAGCATACGCTCAATCTCGTCCAGCACCAGTGAGAATACGAAGCCGAGAATGGCGATGACCAGGAGCCCGACATACATCGTGTCGACGGTCAGGACCTGCCACGAGTTCCAGATCATGTAGCCGATGCCGTCATTGGCCGCGACCATCTCCGAAATCGCAATCAAAATGAGGCCCATGCCCATCGCCAGCTTGATGCCGGCCATGATCGACGGCAAGGCCCCCGGCAGGGCGATGGTCCGGAACACCTGCCAGCGGTTGGCGCGGTAGTTGTGGCCGACGTCGAGATAGATCTTGTCGAGATTGACGACGCCCAGCACCGTATTGATCAGGATCGGATAGAACGCGCCAAGCGCGACCATCACGACTTTCGACATTTCGCCGAGGCCGAAGATCAGCAGGACCAGCGGCAGGATCGCGCTTTTCGGGATCGGATAGGTCGCCGAAACCAGGGGATCGATCGCCGCCCGCAGCGGGCGCGAGATCCCCATCGCGAGGCCGAGGAACAGTGCCGGCACGCCGCCGAGCAGCATGCCGAGCCCAAGCCGCCGCAGGCTGGCGAGCGTGTTGGTCGCGAGTTCGCCCGAAGCGATCAGCACGCCGATCTGGTGCACGATGGCGCTCGGCGGCGGAAAGAACCGCACGTCGATCCATTTGAGCTGCGCCGCGGCCTCCCAGAGCAGCAGCAACAGGATCGGGGTGACCAGGCCGATGACACGGTCCATGCCTTTGGATTTCCCGGTCATGGCTGGTTTCCTTCGGTCGACAGCCGGGCGCGCTGCACCTCGTCGCGAAGCTGCTCCCAGATATTGAAGACCAATTCGCCATAGGCCGGCTTCTGGCGCAGTTCGAGCACGTTGCGCGGGCGTTCGAACGGCACGTCGATGATCGCCTTGGCGCGGCCGGGATTGGCGGTCATCACCATGATGCGGTCGCCCAGGGTGACGGCCTCGTCCACGCTGTGGGTGATGAAGACCACGGTCTTCTTGGTGGCGTCCCAGATCCGCAGCAGTTCCTCATGGAGCAGCAGCTTGTTCTGTTCGTCGAGCGCCGAGAACGGTTCGTCCATCAGCAGGATCTCGGGATCGTTGGCGAAGGCGCGCACGATCGAGACGCGCTGCTTCATGCCGCCGGACAGCTGGTTCGGATAGCGGTCGCGAAACCGCCACAGCCCGATCCGCTCCAGCCAGAGGCGAACCGTATCCACGACCTCTCTTTCGCCGACCTTGCGCATGCGCAGGCCGTAGGCGGCGTTGTCGAACACGGTCATCCAGGGAAACAGCGAGTCGCCCTGGAAGATCATCGAATTGGTCGGCCGCGCCGGATTGGCCTGACGAACCTCGACGCGGCCCTCGCTGCGGGTCTCCAGTCCGGCCAGGATCCGAAGCAGCGTGGTCTTGCCGCAGCCGCTCGGCCCGACGATGACGAAAAACTGGCCCTGCGGAATCTCGATGGTGATGTCGTCCAGCGCGACGAACCCCGAATCGCCGAAATATTTGCGCACGCCGGCCAGCGATATCTGCGCCGGCGGTGACAGAGCGGCCGGCCTGGCGTCGACGATGTTAACCACGGTCATTGCGATGTGTCTCCACTCAGCGGCAGCCGCATCTCTTGCTTACCCTCCCTGGAGAGGGAGGGTCGATCGCATATGAAGAATTGGAGTGCGGTGACGGCGTGCGATCCCTCCCCCTTGCGGGGTCCGATCGAGCTTGCTCGATCGTGGCCGGCCGAGCGAAGCGGAGGCCGGGGTGGGGGTAGCCACAAAGAAGGCTTCCGCTTTGGCTTACCCCCACCCGACCAGCCTTCGGCTGGCCACCCGGATTCGAGCTCCGCTCGAATCTACCCCGCAAGGGGGAGGGATAAGAAAGAGGCGCGGCACCTGTTCGTTTCATCATAAGCCCGCACTCACCGCGCCGCCTGATACGGCCCGAGCTTCTTGATTGCGTTGTCCACGAACGACATGTCGAGGACATCGCCGACCTGGACCGGCTTCTCGATCAGGCCCTCAGTGACAAAGAACTTCAGGTCCTCGGCAAGGCTCGCCTGATGGACGGCGCCATCGGGCGATATCCCGTTGGGGATCATGCTCTTGACCAGCTCTTTATCCTTCAGGCCGGTCGTCTTCATGATCAGCTCGACCACGGCGTCCGCGCCCGGGCCGTCGAAACGGCCGCCCTTGGTGGCGTCGTTGTAGATACGGGCGGCCTTGACATAGGCGATCATGAATCGCTCCGCGGTATCGCGGCGCTTGGTGATGAGATCGCTGCCGTACAGCAACACCGCCACCTGCTGATCGGGATAGAGCGTATCGTCGGACAGCCGCACCGCGATGCCGCCATTGATGGCCTGGGTGGCCAGCGGCTCGGTGGTGATCGAGGCATCGATCGCCTTCGAGGTCAGCGCCGCGACCTGCTGCGGATAGCTCATATTGACGTTCTGCGAATCCTTGTAGGTCAAGCCACCCTTGGCCAGCGCCACATTGAGCTTGGAGTTGGTCGCCGAACCCGGACCTGCCGCCGCGATCTTGAGGCCCTTGAGGTCGGCAAAGCTCTTGACCCTGCCCGAATCCATCAGGTCCTTGCGCACGATCAGCGGCATGTAATCGTAACCGCGCGGCGTCGAGCCCTTGTCGGCGACGATCTTGACGTCGATGCCGCGGGCCACCGCGTTGTAAAGCCCCGCCGACGACGCGCCGCCGCCGACGTCGATCTGTCCGACGCCGAGCGGCGCAATCATCCGCGGGCCGGAATCGAAGGGAACGAACTGCACCTTCAGCTTCTGCTCGGCGAACAGACCGCGCTCTTCGGCAATGTAGAAGACGATGTCGCTGACGACATTGTTGATGCCGATCTTCACAGTGTCGGGTTGCTGGGCGCTTGCCGTCGCGGCAAGGTACGCTGCGAACAAAAACGCGCCCGCCGCGGCGCCTCGATTTATGATTTTCATGCTCATTCCAATCGCTCCCCAATTTTTCCTGATGCGCGTCAGCGCTCGACAATCCGCGCCAAGGCGCTCCGCGAATCCTTCTGCAGGGCTTGTTCGAGATTGACGTCTTCCTGGCCCCAGACGTGAATGCGCTTGAAGACCATCGGCTCCGCCTCGATCGGCTTGGTGGCATCGAGGCCCATTTTGGCGCTGATGCCGCCGTCCGATGACGGGTCGAGCTTGGAGCCCTGCGCGCCCGCCACCACGACGAGATCGCGATCCGCCTGGAACCTGGTCGCGATCGCCCACTCGATCTCGACGGGGTCGTCGATGTTGACGTCCTGATCGACGATGACCACCTGCTTCACATCATAATGGCCGCCGAAAGCGCCCATGATGATGTTCTTCGGCTCGCCATTGCTCTTCTTGTCGATCTTGACCACGAGATGATAGCGACAAGTGCCACCGCGGGTCAGCCGGACATCAAGCACGCCGGGGAAACTGCGCTGCAGATGTTCCAGCAAAGTCGCTTCGCGCGGCACCTCGCCCAGCACCAGATGCTCGGCGCCGCCGCCGACGATGGTATGAAAGATCGCGTTCTTGCGGTGCGTCACCGCATCGACCTGGATCACCTCGCGGTTGGCGCGCGGTCCGTAATATTGCGGAAATTCGCCGAATGGACCTTCCGGCTCGCGGACCTTGGGCAGGATGCGGCCTTCGATGACGATTTCGGCATGGGCCGGCACCCGCACCGCGTTGGTCTTGCACTTCACCATCTCGATCGGATGGCTGAGCAGCGCGCCGGCAATGGCCATTTCGTCCTCGTCCAGCGCCGCAATGGCCTGCGATGCCAGGAGGCAGACCGGATGAACCCCGATCACGAGAGCGATTTCGAGCGCGTCACCCGCTTCCTCCGCGAGGCGAAAATAGTGAAGGGTGTGGCGGGGCAACAGCAGAATGCCGATGCGATCCGGTCCGCTGATCTGGCAGCGGTGGATCGCGACGTTCTGGATCCCGGTGCGCGGGTTGCGCGCGATCAACAGGCCGGCGGTGATGTAGGGGCCGCTGTCCAGTTCGTTGTGCTTGGGGATCGGTAACAGTTTCAACAGATCGATATCACGATGCACCACGTCCTGCGCCGGTCCGCTGGCAACCTCGACCCAGGGCAGCGGATGGCGCACGGCCTCCTGAAAGCGGACCAGCAATTGGTCCGATGACACCCCGATGGACTCGGCAACCCAGCCGCGATCGGCAAACAGGTTGGCCACCACGGGAATGGCATGTCCGCTGGGGGACGGAAACACCACCGCGCGCTCCAGCTCCAGCCGCTTTGAAATCGCGGCGAGTTCGTCAATAAGCGAAACACCTTCTTTGGCGACCGCGAGCCGGCCACTTTATTCAAGCTCGGTGAGCCAGCCACGCAGATCGGTGACGGCGTTGTGTCCCACCGGCGATCGCGCTGAATTTTCTTGTTGCATGCAAATTTCCTCCACTCCGCCGACCGCTCCTGATGCGAAGCCTCAGGGCAGTTCCTTGCGGCTTTCGGGACGACGCTTGAGGTCGGGATCCTCGCCCCACCGCTGCACGATCCCGACATCGATATCGAACAGATCGAGCACCCGCCCCACGGTGTGGTCGATCATGTCCTCGATCGTATCCGGCTTGGCGTAGAAGGCCGGCACCGGCGGCGCGATGATCGCGCCGATCTCCGACAGCGCGGTCATGGTGCGCAAATGACCGGTATGCAGCGGCGTTTCCCGCACCATCAGTACCAGCCGGCGCCGTTCCTTGAGCGTGACGTCGGCGGCGCGGGTCAACAGCGTAGTGGTCACCCCGGAGGCGATTTCCGACATCGACCGCATCGAGCATGGCGCCACCACCATGCCCATAGTCTTGAACGACCCCGAGGAAATCGACGCCGCCATGTCGTTGATGGAATGGCAGGTGTCGGCGAGCGCCGTGACATCGGAAATTTTCAGGTTGGTCTCATAGGCAAAGGTGATCTCGGCGGTCTTCGACATTACCAGATGGGTTTCCACGCCGGCGTTGCGCAGCAGTTGCAACAGGCGCACGCCATAGGCGACGCCGGAGGCACCGGAGATGCCGACAATCAGCCGCTGTTTTGGCCTGGAATCCACGAGCTTCAAATCGCACCGGAATTTGCCGTGATGAAAGGGTGATCGCCCGCGATCCGGCCGGACCGTAGAAAATTGTCCCGATCAGCACAAATAATCATTGATTATGAATGATATCATTAAGAATGATGCCTTAGGATGGACTTGGGATCGATACGTTCATCCCGGCGATGGCCCCCTTGGAGGCGAGCGGCATGGAACTCCGGCAAATGCAGTATTTCCTGTGTCTCGCGGAAGAAGGCAACGTCACCCGCGCGGCGCGCCAGCTCAACATCGTCCAACCGGCGCTCAGCATGCAGATCGCCAAGCTCGAAGCCGGCTTCGGCAGAAAACTGTTCCATCGCGGCGCCCACGGCGTCTCGTTGACACCGGCCGGCGAGACGCTGGTGCGCCTGGTGACGCCGATCGTGCGCGATGCCGAACAGGCCAACGCGGAAATGGCTCAGCTCGACGGCAAGGTTTCCGGTCGGGTCAGGATCGGGCTGATCACGTCGGTGGCGCAGAGCACGCTGGCCACCTCGTTCGCGACGATTGCCCGGACCTATCCCGATGTCGAACTGTCGGCCTGCGAAGGCTACACCGAGACCTTGATCGAATGGGTCGTCAGCGGACAGCTCGACGTCGCCATCATCAACGTACCGCGGCGCAAGATCGCACTCGAAGCGCATCCGATCATGGACGAGGAAATGGCGCTGGGTTATCGCGCCGGTAGCGACATCGCCCTGCCCAGGATCTTGCGGTTCGAGGAACTCGCCCGCCACGACATCGTGATTCCCTCCAAGCGGCACGGCTTGCGGCTGGTGCTGGAAAACCGCGCCGCCGAGGCCGGCATCGAACTCAAGCCAAGGCTGGAGATCGACACGCTTTCCGCGATCT
>JAQGJF010000989.1 GCA_028290765.1 Tardiphaga sp. | reverse complement strand
TCGACAGGCTCATCGTCAGCAATCAGACGACGATCAAGGAGGGGCTGCAGAGCTTCGAGACCTATACGGCGGCGCTCGCGGAAAAGAGCGAGGGGATCACCAGCGTCGTTCGCAAGGCCGACGCGGCGATCGGGAGCTTCGACAGCGCCATGGCAAAGGTCGACGGCGCCATCGCCAAGGTCGAGGGCGTCATGCCGAGCCTGGCGAGCGGAGATGGCGCCGAGCTGTATCGGAGCGTGAAGTCGCTTCGTGAACTGGTCGAGAGCTTCAGCAAACGTTCGGCCGTTTTCATGAACGAAGGCCGTCGCTCGCTGATGGATATCAGCCAAGCGGTCACCAAGGTGGACAGGAAGCTCGACTCCCGCACCGGTCGTTAGCGCATGATCCGGAAAAGTGGAGGCCGGTTTTCCGAAAAGCATGCCCTCGGGCTCGACCCGAGGGATCATGCTCAAACAAAAAGATGGCGCTGGAGCATGATTCAACTCAGTTGAAGCATGCTCTGACGTGGCATAGTGAGCTGGTTCACAAACGCCTCGACAGTTGTGGGTTATTTATTTATCTCTTCTGGTTGTTGCTCGGGCGCGCCGCACATTCCTGCTGCCGCCACGCGATATCGACGCTCACAATCAACAATCAGCAGCATCGAAATGGGGGACACATGAACCGGTTCGAACGGAAATCCATCCTGCCTTCGATCCCGATGCTGTCGATATTGTTGCTTGTCGGCTGGATCGTTCCCTCCTTCGCGCAGCCGGCGCCGGCGGGGCCCGGCAATCCCACACTGACTTACGCCGATCAGGGCTGGGCGGCAGCCGACCGCGACGCGTTCTACACCACGTCGCAGGGTTCGCAGATGATGCCCTATGACTGGTACAAGGCGCTGCGCCGGCTCGATGCCGACGAGCCGTTCGGGGCCGATCAGCTGCAGCGCTATGGCTATCTGGCGAACGAGCGATCCACCACCAATTTGCCGGTCGGCTTCGTCATCGACGACCGGCCGACGCCAAAGCAGCTCGGAATGACCTGTGCCGCCTGCCATACCGGGCAGATCGAGTACCAGAAGGACGGTTCGACCCGTCAGTTGCGGATCGACGGAGCCCCGGCCAACGCGGACTTCCAGCTATTCCTGACCGAACTGACCGCGGCGGCGCGCGCAACCTCGCGCGATGCCGGACGGTTCGACGCCTTCGCCAAGGCGGTGCTCGGCGCCAGCCCTTCGAGCGCCGAAACAAACAAACTGAAAACGGATTTCGACGCCTGGCTCGCCGATTTCGGTGAGTTCATGGACAAGAGCCTGCCGCCGTCGCCCTGGGGACCGGGGCGGCTCGACGCGTTCAACATGATCTTCAACCGGGTCGCGGTGCGCGGGCTCGGGCTGACCAGCAATTTTGCGGTAGCCGACGCGCCGACCAGCTACCCATTCGTGTGGAATGCCTCGCGGCAGGATCACACCCAGTGGAACGGCAGCGTGCAGAACGGCCTCTACATTCACGCGCTGGCGCGAAACAGCGGCGAGGTGTTCGGTGTGTTCGGCAAATTCCATCCGGTGGCGGTGCCTCATCTGCCCGGGTTGCCGACCCCGGTTCTCTACGACAACAATTCCGCTGACTTCGCCGGGCTCCAGGCTTTGGAGGAAAAGATCGTCGCGTTGAAGCCGCCGGTGTGGCCACGCGACATTTTCCCGATCGACGATGCCAAGGTCGCGCGCGGCAAGCAGCTGTTCGCCACCAATTGCAACGAATGTCATGGCATCAAGAAGTCGACGACGGTTCTGGGGGCCTGGGCCACGCCGGTCCAGGTGGTTGGCACCGATGCCAAGGTGTCGGCCAATGCCGCCAACCGGAAGGTAGATACCGGGCTGCTGGCCGGCTCGCTGATGCCGCGGCCGATTGGCGCCACGCTGTCCAACTCGGCCCCGGCGACCGACCTTCTCGCCAACTCGGTGGTGGGGACGCTGATCGCCGGAACTTTCAGGGGCGACGATGCGATCCAGCGCGCCATCCGGCTGGATCTGGACAGTTTGCACAGAAGCCGTGAGCTCAGCGCGGCGGGGAAGCTGAAACTGGTCAATGACAGTCTGAAGGATCTTTTCCGGGTGCCGCCGGCCGCGGTGAAAGGCGCCTATGAAGCGCGGGTTCTCCAGGGCATCTGGGCGACCGCGCCCTACCTTCACAACGGGGCGGTGCCGACCCTTTGGGAATTGCTGACCCCGCCGAAAGACCGCAAATCCACCTTCATGGTCGGAAGCAGGCTGTTCGATGCGAAGGATGTCGGGTTTGTCACCGACCAGTCGCCGTTCAAGAGCGGCAGTTTCACCGCCGATCCGGCCAATGCCAACGGCAATGGCAATGGCGGGCATGTCTACGGCACCACGCTCGGCGAAACCGATCGCAGGGCGCTGCTCGAATATCTGAAGACGCTTTGAGGGAGGCCACGAGCTGTCGTCAGGTCACGCGATGGCGCTGGGCTGACGATCAGATCTCGTAAAATTCGTCGCTGCTGTCCGCCGGGGCGGGCTCCGGCTCCGGAATTGGCTGGGGAGCGGGGGCTGGCGCGGCCGGCTTTGCGTCCGCCGGACGGGGTGTCGGCTTCGCGGCGGCCGCGGAACGCGGCGGTGGCGGGCGCGCGACGCGCCACTCGAGCTCGTCGCGCTTCACCGGCTCGACGAACTGAATTGCGAAACCCTCCGGGAAAACGCGCACGACCCGACCGACGCAGGCGCCGACGGCGAGCGGTGTGCCGATCTCCGGCTGGATGTCAGCGGAGACCGCGACGCCGGACACCGACATGTCGATGACAAAGCAGCTGCGGACCGAGCCATCGGCGAAGGTCAGGCTCGAATGCGAATTGGCCGGAATGATGCGCGCCTGCTTTCTCCCGTCACGGACGCTGGAATCCTTCTGCCTCATTTCGAGCCAGGTGAGCTTGTTGGACATTTTCTCCCGCATCAGGCGGGTCATCTCGAGTTCAAGCAGGAAGCCGCCGGCGACGGTGTCCGCGATCTGGCCGTCCAGTTTGCCGAAATCGCCGAAATAGGAGGTGATGCGATCGCCGAGTTTGCCGACCACGGGCACGTTGACCATCATCCGGAATGGCGAAATCCGGCTGGTCCGGCAGGCGAAGGTGCGGGGCTTGCCCTGCGCGTCGAACCAGTTCGCAAGCGTGTATTGCCCGCCAACCGCAAGGTTGACAGCGCGCTGCTTGAGAAACTCTTTGACCGATACGGACACGATGTAATCCCTCGTGGCTTCCGTAATAATACGGGGGTGCTTCGCGGAAAACTAACGTGCTGTGTGTTCCGTCTTTTGCGGTTAGTAAAGATTTACGGGCAGGGGGCCGCACAGGCTCCCGCGGATCGGGCGTTCGGGGTTCTGCAAATGGCGCGCTCGGAGAGATTCGAACTCCCGACCCTCGGAATCGAAATCCGATGCTCTATCCAGCTGAGCTACGAGCGCCTGTGGTCCGGTCGCTTATCAGACTTGGCCGGACAGGGCCAGCAGCGGGCGGTCAAAAGCAGGGATACCGCCGGCGGTCCTGGCCGATATAGGCGGCAGC
>JAQGJF010000943.1 GCA_028290765.1 Tardiphaga sp. | reverse complement strand
GAACATCACGCTATACGCCTCGGCGGCCGACAAGGCCCTGCTCGCGTCCGGGGAGAAATCCTTCGGCACCCGGCTGGGTTATGTCGGCAGCAATGGTCCCAATGTTTTCGAGGGCATCGACGTGATCGACGTCACCGCCGTGGGCGACGACATGCTGGGGCTCGATCACGGCACTTTCTCGAGCAGTCGCGCGGTGCTGGACGACCTTGCCCATTTGATACGATCGTTGACACATCTGCCGCCCGATCTGCGAACGCCAACGCTCAAATTCATGCCGGACAAGGCACACGTCCAGTATTGGCTTTATCCGCCTTAGAGCGTTTTCGAGCGAAGTGGATACCGGTTCGCGTGAAGAAAACGCGTCAAAACAAGAATCTAGAGCTTCGGTTCTGATTTAATCAGAACCAATAATGCTCTAGTTTCCGTTCACGCCGCCCGCAACCCCGTGATGAAGGCATTCACCTCGGTCGACAGCTCCGCCGCCTGGTCCGCCAGATGCTTGGCCGAGCCTAGCACCTGACCGGCGGCGGTGCCGGTTTCGCCGGCGGCTTCGCTGACGCCGTTGATATTGACGGCGACGTCGTTGGTCGCGCTCGCGGTCTGCTGCACGCTGCGGGCAATCTCGGCGGTGGCGCTGCCCTGCTCGGCAACCGCGGTAGCGATGCTGGAGGAGATGCTGCTGACCTCCTCGATGGTGCCGGCGATGCCTCTGATGGCCTCGACCGCCTCCTGCGTCGCCGCCTGGATGCGGCCGACCTGGGCGGCGATCTCTTCGGTCGATTTGGTGGTCTGGGTGGCGAGACTCTTCACCTCGGACGCCACGACGGCGAAGCCGCGGCCGGCGTCGCCGGCACGGGCGGCTTCGATGGTCGCGTTCAGCGCCAGCAGGTTGGTCTGGCCGGCGATGTTGCCGATCAGATCGACCACGGCGCCGATTTTTTCGGCCGCTTCGGCCAGCGCGCGAACGATCGTGTCGGTGCGGCGCGTCTCCGCGACCGCCCGGTCGGTGATCGAGGCCGATTGCGCCACCTGGCGGCTGATCTCGCTGATCGAGGCCGACAGCTGCTCGGCCGCGGCCGCCACGAGCTGCACCGAGGCGGTGGCGTCGTGGGTCGCGGTGGTGACGGTCGCGGCGCGCTGCCGGGTCTGATCGGCGGTGCCGGACATCGCGGTGGCGGTGTGGTTCAGGGTGGAGGCGGCCTCGGAAACGGTGCCGAGGCCCTTGCCGACGCTGGCCTGGAATCGATCGGCCAGCCGGTCCATTTCCTGGCGGCGCGCGGCGCGGCCGGCCGCTTCGTCTTCCGCCTGGCGTTGCCGTTGCTGCTCGGCCTCGGCCATGTTGGTGCGAAACACATCGAGCGCCCGCGCGATCCGGCCGGTTTCATGGCGCCACTCGGTGAACGGGATGGCAATCGCGGTGTCGCCCCCGGCGAGGGTCTGCATGCTGTCGCACAGCACGGCGATCGGCCGGCTGATGCTGCGGGCGACGAAGAAGGCGAGCAGCGCCGCGATGCCGGCCGCCAGCAGCGCCAGCCCGCCGACCCAGTACAGCCGCTGCCGGACGATGTCGTCGATGTCATCGACATAGGCGCCGGTCAGCACCATCCATTTCCAGGGCTCATAGCCCATCGAGTGGTTGATCTTGGCCACCGGCACCATCTCGCCGGCGCGCGGGATCAGGATCTGATAGTAGCCGCCGCCGGCCTTGGCGATGCCGATCTGCTTCTCGACCGAGCGGACGCCGGCGCCATCGACGAAATTCAGGCGATTGACATTCTCGAATTTGGGATTGCCGTGCACCAGCGTCATCCCGTCGAAATCGTAGAGCGAGATGTAGTCGTTATTGGCCCAGCGCATCGACCGCACCGCGGTCTTCACCGCCTCCTGCGCCTCGGGCAGCGTCATCTTGCCGCTCGCGACCAGCGCATCATGGCGCTTCACGATCGCCACCACGCTGGTGTTGATATCGAAGATCTTGGTGCGGCGCTCCTGCAGCATCGACTCGCGGAACGACCAGGATTCCCCGACGATGAGGCCGACGACCGTGACAATCAAGAGACCCACAATGAGGGCCAGGCGGGCGTTGATACTAAGAAATCGCATTCGTCTGGAATCTTTCGGCAGTTGCCCCGGCTTCGTTGCGACAGTCTTCATCGCACCATTCAGTTAATTAACTACGTCGAAGCTGGCGGCGTCATAATACCGCTGCCATGGGCCGCTTTCTGAATTGGCGAAAGACTCATTGTCGTGCGAACCTCGGGCCGAACCATGCCAACAGGATTCTGGAAATGACCGGCCTGCCACCGCCTTTGCCCGCATCATCTGATTGGGATGTGCCGTCAACGCGCGTCATCGTGCTGGCGCTGGCGGCGGCGAATGCCGTGTTCTGGCTTTATACGTTCCGCTTCATCAGCGCCCACAGCAACCCCAAGGGCGACGGCTTCGATACGCTGCCGGTGATGCCGTTCGCAGCGATCTTCTTCGCGTTGGTGGTGCCGGCCACGCTCAGGGCCATCCGAAGACACGGCCTCGGGGTAGCGCTGGTGCTGGTGCTCGGCGCGAGCATGCTGAACGCCATGGTGTTTCTTGGCGTGCTCGGTTCGCTCGGTGAGACCGCGCGCTGACGCGACGCGAGCCGTAGCCCGTAGGATGGGTGGAGCGCCCCCGTTTGCCGAACCTCAACAAGTGAGGCGGAAGCGATACCCATCACTTCCGTCATGTCTGGCAAGTTGATGGGTTTCGCGAAGAGCTCAATCCATCCTACGGTGATGCGGCCTCGGCTTAGGCCGGCCGCATCAGTTTCAACGTCGCCGTCAATCGAAGGCTGCGCTTGCCCGCCAGCGCGATCGCTTCGAGCTCGGCGCCGGAATCGGTGTAGCTGCCGGAAAAGCCGATGCCGACCTCGTGGCCACCGAACACCGGGATCTCGCGTTTCGCCGGAGTGTGCTCCTGGTTGAGGATCTCGCCTTTCCAGCGGCCGTTCTCCGACGTGTAGGAACCGAGGTAATAAAAGAAAGCATCGCCACCGAGAATGCGGCCGTCGATCAGCAGCATGACGCCGGACAGGCCGCCGTCGACGCCGTCGAGAGTCCGGATGTGAATGGAGTAGAGACCATTCACGATGCCGGCTTGCCCCACGGTGCCGACCGGCGGAACGGCCTCGTCGTCGAGCCGCGTCAAATTGGCCCAGAACAGCGCGCCAGGCACCGGCGCCGCGCTGCCCTCGAAACGAAGGATGCGGCCTTCCATCCTGCCGCGCACGCTGATCGCAGCGACATCGGCGCCCATCAGCGGCTTGTAATAGGGATCCTCATTGTGGCGCTCGGTGATGATCTCGGCGACGATCTCGCCGTTATTTTCCTGATAGGTGCCGATATGGGCGAAGGCGGAATTGCCGCCCAGCATCTTGCCCGCATGCATGCACATCACGCTGCGGCCAAACGCGTCGTTGATGCCGTATTCAGCCTTGTAGAGTCCGTCCAGCAATGAAGCTACCCAGGCGCGCCTTCGAATCGGTTCCTGCCAATAGCACCGCAGGCGAAGCGGGACCATCGGCCGTTTGATCGCAGTTCTACACCACCCCGTCGACCCGTTCGACCACGTCTCCGATCCGAATCTCGCCGCCCTCCAGCACCCGCGCGGTAATGCCGCCATGGCCGCGCACGGCATTATAGCCGCCCGGCCCGAGATTTTCCTCCATGAAGCCGCACGGCGCGCAGTAGCCGGACCCTTCCAGCAGCGCCGCGCCGACGCGAAAGCGGCGATCCTTCAGGGCCCACAGGTTGATGCCTCTTGTGACGAGGTTGCGACGAACGAGATCCGGCGCGACCTCGGCGAGGCCGAGAAAGGCGGCGATTGCCGCCAAATCCTCCATGGCGATCAGGGTGACCTGGCGAGGCCCATCTCGCCTGGTGTCGTAATGGTCGCCCGCGATGCCGCGGGCCGTGGTCAGGATCGCCGAATCCGGCGCCAGAATGGGCGCCCGGCGGGCCGGACGCAGGCCGATCCATGCCAATTGGCCCGGTCGCATCGGACCGGCCAACAGCCGGCCCAGCGGGGAGTCAGGTGATAGCGCCACGCCCGCTCTTTAGCACATCGGGCTCACGGGGACGTCAACGACCGCAGCCGCCGCTACGGTTGACGCGGCCCGCTACCGCGATGAAATTGCAGCTGCACCCCACTCCGTGGCGCCAAAGGAAACAAACATCATGAAGATGGGCATGGACGGCAAGGTGGCGATCGTCACCGGCGGCAGCAAGGGCATCGGTCTTGCCGTGGCGCGGGGCGCCGAGGCCCTTGAAGCTGCCCGGGT
>JAQGJF010000940.1 GCA_028290765.1 Tardiphaga sp. | reverse complement strand
CTGGTAGATCACGACGATGTGCTTGTAGTCCTTGAGACGATCGCCGTCGTCATGGTGGAACCTGAACTCATCGTTGATGTCGTGCCTGATTTCGGCGAACAGCCGCTCGGCCAGACTCTCCGCGTTGACGGGTGACGATGCGATGGCAACGCCGGCAACGGTCGCTAAAATCGGAAGGGCTCCCCAAAGCCTCATGATAAAATCTCCTCAAATGCCTGCAGGAAACACGATGGAGAGCGAAAGCTAAGCGGCATTCATTTCGTGTCGATGACTGTTTCTCGACAAACCGAAATTTTGGATCGCGCCATTCCGGTTTTTAAAAATTTATCGCGCCGAACGCGCCCCCGCGCGCATGCGATCCATCCGCGACGTGATGCAGCGGCGTGTGACAAAACGTTTTCCGTTGTATGACGACGCGATCACAGTCAAAAAAACTCGGCGCACGACGATCGCCTCGACGAAAAATCTTTTTAGAATCAATCCGCAACGACAGCTCGGCGTGGCCGGCGAACCGCGCGCAGCTTTGCGTCATCAAACTGACGACAAACATGCTTTATTTCTGACCCGCTGAAATGGGCCTTTTCGGGGATAGCGTTGCGGAACTGGTTCAATCCCTGCGTGGTGGCGTTCGGCCTGGTCCTCATCGGGAGTTCCGTTCTGGCGTCGCGGCATGTGGCCGCGTTTCCGCTCAGCGGAGACCAGACGGTGTTGCCGATCGGCACCGAACTTGACGAGGAAGCGCTGGCGCGTCCCCGCGAATTGTTTCACACCGAAGCTGTCGGCGGTCGCAAATCCTATCTGGTCAATCTCGGCGACCTGGCTTTCAATTCGCCGGCCATCATGGGCGGAACCGCGGCGCGGGCCGAAATGAGCTGCGGCACCTGCCACGTCAATGGCACATCGAACCCGAAGCTCTTCATTCCCGGTACGTCGACACGTCCCGGCAATTTCGACACCACCAGCCTTGTCTTTAATCCGAAGGCGTTCAACAGCCTGCTCGACCCGGTCAGGATTCCGAGCCTGCGCGGAGCGCGCTATCTGGCGCCCTATGGACATGATGGCCGCTTCTCTTCGCTGCGCGATTTCGTCCACAACGTCATCGTCAACGAATTCGCCGGCCCCGAACCCGGCGCGGTGATCCTCGACGCGCTGGTGGCCTATATCATCGACATCGACTTTCTCCCCAACCCGAGGCTCGAGCCGGGCGGCCGGCTGGCACCGCAGGCCAGCGAAGCCGAACGTCGCGGCGAGGCGCTGTTTTTCAAACCGTTTCCGCACCAGCCCGATCTGAGCTGCGCCACCTGTCATGTTCCCACCGGCGCCTTCGTCGATCAGTTGCGGCACAATGTCGGCTCAGGCGGCCTGGTGAAGACACCGACGCTGTTGAACGCCAATTTCAACGGTCCGTATTTTCGCGACGGCAGGTACGACAATTACGAACAGGTCGTGGCGCATTTCGACCGCGTGTTCGATCTCGGCCTGTCTCCCGACGACACACAAAATCTCGTCGCCTATCTGACCGCGGTGGGCGACGGCGAGCGCCCGTACGAACGCGATGGCGTTGCCATCCGGATGAAGGAAGTACGCGAGATGGCCAGCGTTATGGAACTGGCCATCCCCGCCAGGGACAGCGCGGTCGTCTCCCTGGCCGTCAGCGGCATCGGCGCCGAACTGCGCGAACTGACGGAGCGAATACCCGACATCAGGGATATCGCGGCCACGGGCGGCCAGCAGGAACGTCGGACGGCCCGCATGGCGGTCAAGGACCTGGTGCTGAGCCTTCGCCGCATCGACATGGCGGTGACGGAAGGCCGCCTTGACGAGGCCATGGCGGAATATCTGTCGTTCAGCCAACTCGCGTCCTTCGACGTGCCGGCCGCGCTGAAGGCCGCGGAGCCATGGTCGTTGTTCAATGCCGCCGTCCACGACGCCCACTACGACACGCTCAAGCAGATGCTTCGCGTGGCCGGCAAACCGTCGCAGTGAGGAAGCTCCCGCGCCGTTAACCGCGCGCTGAGCATTTTTCCGGGTTTTGTCAGCGCAAACCGGCCGTCATTGCTACAGTTCGGCGATAGGCCGACACTCGATTGATTCGCCTGCTCCCGGCGTTCGAACAATTTCCTTTCGCGAGGCTCCGTGATCGCCCGTATCCTGCGCTGGACCATCAGAGCATTTCTCGTCATCGGATTGCTGGTCGTCCTTGTGGTCATGGGATTTCGCCTGGCGGCCACCGCGCGGGAGCATGGTGTCCGCGCCGATCTGGCCCCGTCGACCGGCCGCTTGATACCAACGCGCTCCGGCGGCGTGTTCGTGCAGCAAAAAGGGCCCACCGACGGCGTTCCCGTGGTGCTGTTTCACGGCAGCGTGGCGTGGAGCGAATTTTGGCGACGCAGCATTGATGCCCTGGCGGCGGCGGGATTCCGCGTCATCGCGCTCGATCTGCCGCCATTCGGCTTTTCGGACCGGCCAGGCGGCTATACGCGGAAGGACCAGGCTGAGCGGGTCAACGATGTCCTGCACGACCTCCGGGCAGCTCCCGCAATCATCGTTGGTCATTCCTTCGGTTCAGGCGCGGCGACAGAGCTTGTTATGCGCTATCCCGACAGCGCGCGGGGACTGGTGCTGATCGATCCGGCTCTGGGGCTCACGTCGCCGCCATCTGACCCTTCGTGGCTGCTCGGACCGAAATGGATACGTGAGCTGCTGGTATCGCTGACGATCACCAATCCGCTCGCCACCAAGCCGTTACTCCAATCCATGATCGCAAAGAAGGAACGCGCGCTCCCGGAATATATCGAAGTCCTGCAGAGGCCATGAATATTGCGCGACAGCACGCCCGATTTCGCCGACTGGCTTCACGGCTTTTTCGGCTCCGAGAAGAACGCGCTGAGTGCCGACCGTGCATCCTATCGGCACATCAAGCTCCCGGTAGCGCTGCTGTGGGGAGACGCGGACACGGTCACGCCGATTGAACAGGCCCGCGATCTCGGGACGCTGCTGCCGCAATCGACGCTGACATTATTGCCCGGGCTCGGGCATATTCCGCAGATCGAGGATCCTGATATGTTCAACCCGGCGCTGCTCAAGATACTCGGAACGCTTTAAACTCGGTCAGGCAGGAAACGATCATGGATATCATCAGGCTGTGCGCATGGGGCTATGCGGTGCTGCTCGGGTTCGTCATCCTGAGCGGTTACATTCCCGCTTTCATCGACCAGAACGACATGATCTTCGGGCTGTTCCGGCGCACCTGGTACGCCGACGGATTGCATCTGGTCTCCGCTCTATGGGCGGTATCGGCCGCGCTGACCTCGCGGCGGGCGTCCGAATTGTTCTTCCAGCTGTTCGGCGTATTTTATTTCGCCGATGGCGTGCTCGGCCTCGTCACCGGCAGCGGCTACCTCGATTTCGGCATCCTGATCAACGGCGTCTTGAACCTGCCGCTGTCGACACGGATCTTCGCCAACCTGCCGCATCTCGGGCTCGGCGGCATGGCCATCCTGATCGGCTACGCCCTGGCGCCGCGTACGCGGCAAGCCGCCCATGCGTAGACGTCTGCGGCGCATCCTTGTCGTCATCGTCACGGTGGTCGTGTTGGCCGTCGTGGTGCCGATGGCCTATATCGAAGGCAACTGCCGGCCCGCTCCCACTGCCGTGGCATCGGCGTCGTCCACGATCGCACTGCCGCCGATCACCGAGACCGGCTACCTGCGCAAGCAGGCCAACACGCTGTTCACCTTCCCGGAATGGTACATCGTCTATTCGTTCGAGGATTTCGGCCGCTTTCTCGACCACGGCAGCGAAAGCGGCTTCGACTATCCGGCGCATATTGCCGGCTTCTGGCGCAGCTTCTGCACCATCAACCGCGCGGTGCCGGACACCGGTGAATCCCTGTTCGACGTCAAGTCGATGATCTACGTGATCGGCGTCAGCTATTCCGCCGAATACGCTATCAAGGGCGCTTACGAGAACACCATCGGCCGCGTCACCGAATGGATCAGGGGGACTGCACGCACACCGCAGGACGATTACGCCCGCGCGGTGCTGCAGGATTACGCCGCATTTCTCTACACCATCCCGTGGTACAAATTTCCCTTCAAGGAGAAGCTGGATGGGCTGATGGCGATTTCGGCGCCGACTCCAAGCCGCGTGCGCAGCTGGGAACGCGACTTCGCGCTTGGCGCGGAATATTTCATCAAGATCGGCTACGCGTGGCTGATCCAGAAGGCGCTGGATGCCAGCAGCGACGACGAACCGCGCGAGATCATGTTCGTCGTGTCGACACTGCCGCCGGAGACACTTGCCCGGGAGCCGCGCATCAAAGCGGTCCGGGCGCTGACGCCGGAGTGGCAGCTAGTGCAGACGCCACGTTACAAGGATTTCACCGAGATCGTCCAGAACCTGCTCGATCAGGGCCGCAGCCTCGCCGAGGTCGCCGGCAACCATGAAATCCTTATCACCGTGATCGCGCCGAAGGCGGCAAAGCTCGCGGTGAAGGACGCCCCGGAGTTGTTTTCGCTGGATCTCGATGCAAAACCAGGCTTCCGCAGGGCCGGCCTGCGTGCCAGGATCGACCGCCTCGTCGAAATCAACCGCGATCTCAAGTCGGCCGGCGCGACCATCGAGCATTTCTATGACTATTGAGGCCAGTTCAACGGGATGGCGACGGCTCCGCAGGATCGCCGGAGCGGTTGCGCTGGTCGTTGCCGGCTGGTTGGCGCTCGTCGTCGCCCTCACCTTTGCGTCGCCGCCCGGAAAATCGATGGCGGTGATCGGCCCGCCGGCGCAAGCGCTGGCGGCCGTCGTCAAGGCCAACGGCCGCGTCCTGGCGTCGAACCAATATCTGACCATCGCCCGCTCCGACGACGCGAATTTCGTCGCGCATCTCTACGCCGCCGGCGCCCTGCTGGTACTCGACGCCGAACAGGCCGGCGGCTGCAGCGGATTGCCGCCGAAGCGACTAGCCAGCTCGTAGCCCGGATGAGCGCAGCGATATCCGGGACGTGCAAATCGATAGGCCTCCCCGGATATCGCTGCGCTCATCCGGGCTACAAGGC
>JAQGJF010000934.1 GCA_028290765.1 Tardiphaga sp. | reverse complement strand
GGCCGCCCCATTGTGATGGGCGCGCCGCCTCGATCCGTTCGGTTCACTTCATCGCTCCGGTTCAGGGGCGATAACCGCCAACCAAGGCTTTCATCTCGTGACATTCCTGCCCACCAGTCCGCCGCTCGCCCGTGCTTTGGCCGAGCGCAATTACGACGAACCCACCCCGGTGCAGCGCGCCGTGCTGGCCGATGACGCCGCCGGCCGCGACCTTCTGGTCTCGGCGCAGACCGGTTCCGGCAAAACCGTCGCCTATGGGCTGGCGATCGCCGCCAATCTGCTCGGCGATTCCGAGCGGCTTGCCAAGGCTGCCGCCCCCCTTGCCCTGATCGTCGCACCGACCCGGGAACTGGCGCTTCAGGTCCATGGCGAGCTCACCTGGCTTTATCGCCACGCCGGCGCGCGCGTCGTCTCCTGCGTCGGAGGCATGGACCCGCGCCGCGAGCAGCGCGAACTGGCCGAGGGCGCCCACATCGTGGTCGGGACGCCCGGCCGGCTCTGCGATCATCTACGCCGCAACCGCCTCGACATTTCCGAGTTGAAGGCCGTGGTGCTCGACGAGGCCGACGAAATGCTCAATCTGGGCTTTCGCGAGGACATGGAATTCATCCTCAAGACCACGCCGGCCACCCGCCGCACCCTGTTGTTCTCGGCGACCCTGCCGCGCGGCATCGTCGCCTTGGCCAAGCAATATCAGCAACAGGCGTTTCGCGTCGAAGTCGCCGGCGGCGAGGGCGGCCATGTCGATATCGAATATCGCGCCATCCGGATTGCCCCCAATGACGCCGAACACGCCGTCGTCAACGTGCTGCGGTTTTTCGAATCCGCGACCACGCTGGTGTTCTGCAACACCCGCCACGCGGTCCGGCATCTGCAGGCGATCCTGCTGGAGCGCGGCTTCTCGGTGGTGGCGCTGTCCGGTGAATTGACCCAGAACGAGCGTAGCCAGGCGCTGCAGGCGTTGCGCGACGGACGGGCGCGGGTCTGTGTCGCCACCGATGTCGCGGCGCGCGGCATCGATCTGCCGAGCCTCGGCCTCGTCATTCACGCCGACCTGCCGAACGATCCCGAGGTGATGCAGCATCGCTCCGGGCGTACCGGCCGTGCCGGCCGCAAGGGCGTCAGCGTTCTGCTGGTGCCGCCGGCGCGGCGGCGTCGCGCCGAACTGCTGCTGAGGGACGCCGGCATCGATGCCGCATGGGGCACCGCGCCGACCGTGGACGAGATCCGCAAGCTCGATCAGCAGCGCATGCTGCAGGATACGCTGTTCACCGAGGAATCCACCGAGGACGACCTGACGCTGGCACGCGCACTGCTCGCCGAGCGCACGCCGGAGGACATCGCCGCGGCGCTGGCGCGGCTTTATCGTTCGCGGCTGCCGTCGCCCGAGGACATTCTCGATCCCGGCGAGCGCGGTGGCCGGCCGCGCGACGATCGCGCTGCGCCGCGAGGGCGCGACGCACAGGAAGACCGCGCCAGTGCAAAGCCGATGCGCTCGAAGGCGAAGATGCGCGACGGCATGGGCGAAGGCAGCGTGTGGTTTCGCGCCGCCATCGGCCGGCAGAAGAATGCCGAGGCGCGTTGGCTGCTGCCGATGATCTGCCGCCGCGGCGGCATCGAGAAGAACGACATCGGCGCCATCAGGATTTTCGACGCCAATACCGAGTTCGAGATTTCCGCGGCGGCGGCGGAATCCGTTGCCGCGATGATCAAGCGGCCCGACCAGGGAGACACCCTCCGCATCGAGGCGCTGCCGAACGGCCCGCAGGGGGCCGAACCCTCGGCGCGGCCGAAGCCGGAAGACCGCGATTATTCCAGCAAGCGCAAGCCGTCCTACAAGGACAAATCCTGGAAGGACAAGCCGCGCCGGGATGACGGGCCCCGCCAGGACGAAAAGCCCCGCGAGGAAGCAAAGCCGCGTTACGCGGACGCAAAACCGCGTTACGAGGACAGGCCTCGCGACGCAAAACCCCGTCATGAAGGCAAGCCGCATTACGAGGGCAAGCCGAAGTTTGAGGAACGCCCGCCCGGCGACGCTGCTCTCCGCAACCCCAACCAGCGCTTCGACAAGAAGCAGCGGCCGGACAAGCCGGCCTATATCGCCAAAGCTAAACGCGACGGCGCGGCGCCCTTTGCGAAACCGGCATTCGGCAAGAAATCGAAGAAGAACAAAAATCGGGGATAGATGAGATGGGGAACGCGGTCAGGGTGCTCTCGACGCTTGCGCTGATGGGGGCCGTCCGCAGTCTCGCCGAGCGCTACGAGGCTTCGAGCGGCGTGCGCATCGACGCCGATTTTGCGCCGACCGTGGCGCTGCTGGAACGGCTGCACGGCGGCGAGGCCGCCGACGTCGTCATCCTGACCGAGCAGGCGGTCGAGGATCTGGCGGCGCAGGGATCCCTGGCGCCGGAAAGTTGCGTCAATCTGGCGCGTTCCTATGTCGGGATGGCGGTCAAGGCAGGCGCGCCGCACCCGAACATCGCAACCGAAGCCGATCTCAAGGCGACGCTGCTCGGTGCCCGCGCCGTGGCCTATTCGCGGATCGGCGCCAGCGGGATCTTCTTCGCCCAACTGATCGAGCGGATGGGTATCGCCACCGAGATCAATGCCAAGGCGCGCGTCGTTCCATCGGGCTTTACCGCCGAGCGGCTCGTCACCGGCGAGGCCGACCTCGCGGTCCAACAGATCAGCGAGCTCAAACTGGTCCCTGGCGTTGAAATCGTCGGACCGATCCCCAGGGAGTTGCAAAGCCCGATGGTATTCTCCGCCGGGCGTCTGGCGATGTCCGGAAAACCGGCTGAAGCCGACAGACTGCTGAAATTTCTGGCATCGGCGGAGGTCGCTTCCGCGTTGCGGGAGTCCGGCTTGGAGACGTGAAATGGCTGCAGGCCAGTGGGCTTCCGGAATTATGACAACCAAAGCGGTTTCCTCCCCTCTCAAGGCGCGCTAACTTACGTACGGGACATCGCGTTTTTTCAGTGGAGCTCGCCCGGACCAGGTTCTGGGCGATCGGCTTCGTTCGAAGAAATGCGATAATTGAGAATGGGCGTATTCGCGGTTGTGTTGCCGGCGATTGCGCTCCC
>JAQGJF010000902.1 GCA_028290765.1 Tardiphaga sp. | reverse complement strand
CAGGCAAACAAAAACCGCTGGTTAGGGCCGGTGTCCAGCAAAGATACTCAGCACCTGATCCGCCCCGCGAGCTGATTAGTACGAGTAAAATAGTGCCCCGCCGATACGATCGGCGCCGGGTAATCCGGAAACACCCCGGGGATCGGTGCGAGGTACCGACGCGGCTGTTGAGGACCCGGAATTAGGGCAGAGCAAGTAGCTTTGAAAAGGAGATATCCCTGAAAAAGAGAAAGCTCAGTGCCCCGTCAGCTCATGAAAAAGCTGGCGGGTCCTCTATTTTTGCGGTTGGCATTTCCTACGCCATGCTCGAAGTCGCAGGATCGAGAACTGGCTTGGCCGCTGCGCAAGGGACAGGAGGTAGCGACAATCGCTGCAGTTTGGGGCATGGAGCTTACTTCAGTTCGGCGAGGTTAGAAATGGCCGGCGCATTGAGAGGCGTCCCCTCGACCGCAAAGTGCGAGCCGTGGCAGGGACAGTCCCAGCACCGTTCGAACGAATTCCAGTGGAGATGACAGCCGAGATGCGTGCAGGCCGCCGATCGGGTATAGAGTTCGCCCCGGTCGTCGCGATAGGCCGCGACCTTTGCCAAACCCTGACGCACGATGGCGCCTTTGCCGGGCTTTAGCTCATCGAGCGATGATAACTCGCCGGGTGCGAGGTACTCGGCGAAGTTCTTCACGACGGTCATGTTCTCTCTTACGAAATTGCCGATGCCGGACGGCGTCTTGCGCGCGGGATCGTAGACTTCGGCCCATCGGGCCGCCTTGCCCAGGATCAGCGCCGAATTGAGCAAGCTGCCCGCAACAGCATGGGTTATGCCTTGTCCAGAGTCCCCCGTGTGGACGAAAACACGTTCGCTACCTGGATTACGCCCGATGAAAGCGGCGTAGTCGATGGTGTCGAGCACTTGACCGGACCAACGGTGGGAGACGTCGCCGAGTTTCGGGATGAGATTGCGCGCCCATGCTTCCAGTGCGTCAAAGCGAACGGTGGCGTCGTCGGCCTCGCCACTCTTATGATCAGCGCCGCCGACAATGACGTAGTCAGTCTGGCGGTCGCCCGGTTGCAGCCGGACGTAGTGATAGGGATCAAGAGTATCCCAGTACAACGCATCGGGGAGGATGCCGCGCCGGGTCCGGAATGCCAAGGCGTAGGTCCGATAAGGCGCCATCTTGGTGTGGAGTGCGGTTACATCGACAATCGGGGAGTTAGTGGCCACCACCGCTGCATTGGCAGTGATGTTGCCCCGATCGGTCTTGACGGTAACCGTGCCATTGTCCTGTTCCTCGACCGCCCGGACAACGGTGTTCGCAAAAAGTCGGCCGTCCTTAGCCGCGATGGCGCGCGCCAAGCCCTTTAGATATTTTAGGGGATGAAATGTTCCCTGTCTTGGATAGCGCAAGGCGTGCTGAGCCTCGCAGCCCGCCAGCGCGTCGACGCCGACGATCCGGTGTACCGGCGCGCCCACTTTGCGTACCGCGTCGAGTTCATCATCAATGATCTTGGCGTCCGTATTCGGCGCTTGAAACAGAATGCCATGGAGTCGGCGGAAATCGCAGGCGATATCTTCTCTGTTCTGGATCTCCTCGATGCGATTGACCGCGGCAGCCTGGCTTTCATAGAAGCCGCGGGAAATGTCTTCCCCGCGAAGGCCGATCATCGCAGACGTCAGATCGTCGCAAAGCGGTGCGAGATGGGCCGATGTCCGTGCCGTGATGCCGCCGGCAATCGCGCCGCGGTCCAGCACGATCACCGTCTGGCCTTCCTTTGCAAGTTCGTATGCTGTCGAGATGCCGGCCATTCCCGCACCTATAACGACCGTATCGCAGGATTGATCACCCTCGAGTTGGCGGGCATCGTGAGCGACCTCGATATCCATCCACAGCGAGCGGGACCGTTGGTCGAAAGAACCTGTCATCTACCGCCTTCTTTCTCGACTCAGTGACGAACCGGAAACGGCGGCCTTTCGGCCGCCGCTTCTATGTCAGTCGATTTCTTCTATGATCGTGCGCTCGCGCGGCTCGACGACGTACGTTCTGTTGTCGCGCTCGATGTAGCGGTATTCGCGCAACGATGGCGACGCCCGATAGACCTCGTCGGGGAAGGATCTAATTTCCACCGAATCCGGCAGGCGATCTCCGACCCGGACCCGCGTGGTGGAAGTGGCGCTTCCGGTCGTGCCTCGCTCCTCCGTTCTGGAAGAACGCGCATGCTTGCGGATCACCTCGCGGTCATTGTCCGAAAAACTGCTCTTGCGCGATGGAGCAGCCGCCGCCGTCGGTTGCGAGGCGGGCGCCTGTGCGGCCGATCGGCCCGCGCGGGGCAGAACGTCGACGATCTTGTAGGTCGATGGTTCGACGATCACAATGTCGTCGCGGACCACAACGAAGTTATACCCGCGGTACTGCGGCACGATCTCGACAATATCGGCCGGAAGCGGCTGGAAGTGCACGTCCCTCGGCACGACGGTGCCAACCGACAGCGAGAAATTCACGTTGGTCACGGGCTTCGCGTTCAAGCGTGTGATCGAATCGCTGATACGGGTGCGCTGGTTGTCGTTCAGATTGGCCGAGACGCTGACATTGGAGGGGGACTGCTGGGTCGTGTTGGCTTGGTTGTTTGCGGGCTGATTTGCCGGTGCGGCATTGTTGTTGGGATTTGCGTTGTTGGCGCTGTTGTTCGCCGGCTGGTTCTGATTGGTTGCCGGCGGCGTGTTGGTCTGTGCCTGCGAGGAAGAAGCCGGCGGCTGCGCGGACTGCGCTTGTGAGGGCGCCGTCTGGCCGGATTGTGCCTGCGGTCGCTGGGCATCGTTGGCATTCGGGTTCGGGGCCGACTGGCCGGTTGTGGTGTCCTGCCGATTATTAGCCGGTGCCGACTGCGCGTTCTGTGAGGTTGCTGCCGACCCTGCAGAAGAAGGTGCGGGAGCCTGGGCCGCCGGTGAGTTTGCATTGTGCTGGCTCTGCGCCGTGGACGGTGCGGGGGACCTTTCATTGGGCGACTGCGCCCTTTCACTCGGCGACTGCGCCAAGGCCCCGGTTCCAATCATGACGGCGACGGCCGTCGTAACCAACAAGGATTGCTTCATGATATTCTCTCCTCCATGTTTGGGCTTGCGCCCGAGATTACAATCCAACTCCTGTCAGTTTGTGCCGTTCCAAGTCGATGAAAGCGCCGCGGCAATGTCTGACCGCCCGGGGAACTACCAACGAACGGCTTTCAGCGTTTCGCATTTGCGAAAAAAGTAAGCTCGGGAACAAATGGCAATGGCCGAACTTCTCAGTCGACGGGCAGCATTCGATCGAACGAGGAGATCACCATGAGGAAACTTGCGATTGCGCTTTTGGGGGGCGCTGCGTTGTTTACGGGCAGCGCAAATGCCGCTGACGTCTATACGACCAACGAGTATGCGAACGCGGACCTTTTCCAGCACGTTCGCCTGATCTGCGACGAAAGCGGGCGCTGTTATCGCACCCAGGGCGGCCGCCGCGCCAGTGTCGAAGATTCCTACAATTATGCGCCGCGTGAGCGGTACATCGAGCGCCGCGGCTACCGCGACTGGGATGATGGGCCGCGGGCCGGAGTTGGCTTCAGAGCTCCCGGCGTCAGTGTAGGCGTCGGCGTCGGCAACGATCGCTGGTAATGCGATAGACGGCAGGCGAGGGAAACGAGAACGGGGCTTGCGGCGAGCGAGCCCCGTTTAGAGTTAAACCCGGTTGGGATACTTCTTCCCATCGTCGGATCGTTTGTCACTTCAGAAGCTGAGCCAGCTTGAGTGCGTCGGCCGGTGGGGCGCTCTTTTGATCGTTATCGAAATAGAGACGTCGTAGCCCCCGTTTCTTCCAGGACCGGATTCGGCGGCTCCAGTCGGCCAGTGTGTCCGGTCGGTAATGTCCCTTGTAGCGACCACCGGGCCCGTGGCCCCTGTACTTTGCCGTTGAAAATCCTGACGACGTCTGTGCGCGCGGTTCGTTCTGTGCCGTGAGATGGGCGTCGATCCCGCGACCGAAATGGTGCAATGGGTCGACGGCGCGATGGATCTGACTCAGGTCGCCGACCGGATCAGCCGGGAAATTGCCGACAACGGCAACGAATACTCCTTGGTCGTGGTCGACACGTCGGCCGCCTACTTTCCGGGAGACGACGAGAATTCGAATACGCAAGCGGGAAATCACGCGCGGCACCTCCGTTCGTTGACCACGCTGCCGGGCGGGCCGTGCATCCTCGTTTTATGCCGCCCAACCAAGCGCGCAGCGGACGACGATTTGCTGCCGCGCGGCGGCGGTGCATTCATCACCGAGCTGGACGGTAACATCGCGGTATACAGGAAGGACTCGCTGCTCGCAGTCGACCCGTTCGGGAAATTCGGCGGCGACAACTCGTGGACCATGAATCACGAACTGGACTCCATGCGCGATCACCCGAAACTCAAGGACCCCCGAGGCCGGTTCACAACGTCTGTGGTCGCCCGCCCGGTCGGCGACGGCGCAGCGGCCATCATGGAGAAGCGAATCGATCACGACATGGAAACAGTGCTCAATGCCGTCCAAAACATCCCCAGCGCCACGCCGACTGACTTGGCACGTGCGCTCGAGCGGACCTTCGGTCCGAAAAGCGAGCCCGACGTCAATCGCGTGAAGCGGAACCTTGCGCGCCTGCAGAAGGACAAGCTGGTACGAGAGACCATGGGCAAGTAGCGCACGACCGAGGCCGGACAGCGTGAATTTAGTGCGATCGACGTGGCACGTGCTGCGGCGCCGAAGCCGATCTTCCCCTGTCGCCGACATGCGGGCCGCCGCCGTGAGACGTTATCCTACACGACGCCCTCAAGGGACGTCGCCATTCCAGTCTGAATGTGCGCCTGACAGTGCCTTCAAACTTTGCATTGCGTTCACCAAACTAATCAATTCTACCTTGCATCCGCGACGGCCAATGAGCTGTGTGTCTGTGCGGTTCGTGACCGTTTACAAGTTCGCGTGCGAGGTCGTAAGTTTGCTGCCGCCCTAGAGTCGTTCGGCAGAGTAAGGCGTCGCGCGTGTCGTTGCAGATTGCGATCTTGAAGGTTTTGGCGAGCTATCCGGAGGGCAAAGCAACGCTTGCCGCCATGAAGGATGACCTCGCTATCCTTGCCGGGGCAGGCCTTGCATGGAGCGAGCGCCTCAGGCGGCTTGCGGAGCGCGTTCCGGATCTGGACATCTTTAGCCAAGCCTTGGTGGTGCGCGACGATGCGGGCTGGGAATTGACGGCGGCCGGTCGGGACGTTCTTCGTTCAATTGAGACACTGCCACTGGACCCGCAAGCCCCAGCGCCCGAGCCGACGCTGGTGGTCGTCCCGCCGGTAGTCACTGAGCGGTCAC